>SKMY01000127.1 GCA_007120815.1 Syntrophomonadaceae bacterium
CTAATTTATTCTACCTTTTCCATCGGCTGCCCACAACACACCATTTATCCAGCCCCGTTTTCCAATACTTTTACTTTATTGCCACAGATGTTACAGAGATAAACTTCTCCTACTTCTGTTGCCATAAATAACCCTCCTTTCAAATAGTGATAATTTAATAATTCGTCTTTGTAGATAAAATTCCTCTATAAGGGATCAAGAAAATAAAAATTGAACGAAATATTTTTCAGCCTGATTCCTCACAAAACCTTGTCAATAACTGCTGAAAAAACAACCCCCAGTGTATTGCAGCCGGAGGTTGTCACTTCGAGCGTAGCTTCAGTGCAGTATTAATTAATGGTAATCTGATTGGTGGCTGCATCCCAATGTACATTGTAACCAAGGGCTTCGGCCACAAACCGCAGGGGTACCATTGTCCTATCCTGGAACAGCAGCGCCGTGGTATCCATCTCCTTGACTTCATCGTTCACCACGTATAATTGATCTCCGATCTTGAGTAGAATCGTTGTATCGTCGGTATCGATAATTACCAGGAACATTCCCTCATCCCAATCCACCAGAGCACCGAAAGCTTCGGCAATAGCCCTTATGGGAACAAGGGTCCTTCCCTGGGTGATAACCGGTGATACATCGCTTTTCAAGGGATTCCCCTTCACCTTAATTTTTCCTGCATCCATTGCAGAAAACTTCGCATCCATCATGCTCAAAACCTCTTTTGGAGGCCCGACACCCCAGTTACTCCACCTTTCCCAAACGTGAAGAGGAGGGCTACCGCGACGACCTACCGTATAAACCCTATCGGTAACCGTCTCGCGATAAACCTTTTCTTGAACCGTGTCTCTCACTTGATGCCCTGGAGGGGTCCCGTCTTTTTCCTGCAAGCCGGGAGGAACCTCAAAGGGTGATCCGCCACCCGGTCGATCCTCCCCCCATGGATTGGCACCGATGACGCCGGCAAAGCTAAACAGCATGGCCACCACTAAAAGCCCAACAATCCATTTTTTAGTCAACGTAAAACCTCCTTTACAAGTTCATACATCTTAAGTAACGCTTGGAGTTCCCCTTAACAGAAACCGCAACGGCCCGTTCCCATTACAGCAGTGTATCGGCTGTGGAGAAAACGCTCAGCTAAAGGGATCTCCCAAAAAGTCCTTTCACCTCCTCAATAATGTGTAAACGTATTTTTAAAGTGGCCAAAACGCTCCACTTCGGCAGCCTGGCAATCCAGTTTTACAAAAAAACTGGACCCATGGCTTTGCGCCCCTGGCTTGCGACAGGTTTGCCCTTTCGGCAAGCATTTTGCCGCTTGCTTTTTCCTTTATTTAGCTTGTACATTATAATTACGCCGTTTATTTAATTTTTAAAGGGGTGTGGAGAAGGTTTTCCTCCGCGTTTTTCATTTCCCCAAGGCACCCCTTGGGGTTCAGGAACACCTTCCGGCTTTTTAGAAGGCGGTTCTTTTGGGGGAACAGGGACCTCTACGGGAGGCACATTTTTTTCCGGTTTTTTATTATTCTCTGTGGCCTGATCCCTATTTGATTGGCTTTTTTCATTTCCGCCGATAAATTCCCCGTCTTTAAATAAAACCTCCGCAGCGGGGACTTGTCTTAAAAGATCTTGTACAGCCGGAGGCGGGCCCGGCGTTGCGCCGGGATCTTCTTTTTCAAGGAGTCCTCTTTGGGCCATTTCCTTCTGCAATTGAACAGCATTCATGGAAACGTTGTTTCCCCGGGCTTCTTTAACATCCTGCAGGTCGAAGTCCGATACCTTTAGATATGATTCCAGCTCCCTGTGTAAAAGGTGATCTTTTACAGCCATTTGGATCTCCAGGCTGCTTAAGGGGTATCCTTCGGGGGCTGCCAGGGAAACAAAAATAACGTTTTCCTGGTCCGGGGAAAAATAGTGCATCTCAAGACACCGATCCAGAATTTTTTCCAGGGCTTCCTGTGCCGTTTGACCCCTTAAGTCTTTTCCGCCTTGCCCAATACTGGCAAGCACATCATCCCCATCTTTATTGAGCGGGTTTATCTCCAAAACCAGCCCGTTTTCATCCAGGGAAAATGCCAGGCTGGGGTTGATATCCAGGTCCAGGTAAGCAACCGGCGTCAATACAGATACGGGTGTGGGGGGTGACTGCAAGGCAAAAAACAGCCCAAAGACCAGCAATACACTTGCGGCCAGGGCGGCCAGGCGCAGCCGGTTCTTTTTGAAAAAACCGGCTGCGTCTTCAATTTCGATCTCGCTGCCAACGTCGTAAAACCGGCCCTTGGAAGGAATCTTGCGGTACTCCCCTTCCCGGGTAAGCAGGTAGATATATTGTTCCGTGCTCTCCAGGACCAGACCTTTTCTTTTTTTCATTTCCGAAATGAGGCCTCCTTACCCCACAAATATTCACTCATCTCATCCAGCTCGGGGTGGGTCCAAATAAGGACCAGGGATAGCAGGTAACGGCGCCATTTTTCCAGCGTTTTACGCTTTACCCCGGTTAGCAATTGAATCTCTTTTAATGGAAGCTTTTTCTCCCGGTAGATGTGTCCCGTCAGGGTTTCTTCACTCCCTACCTTACGGGCAGCTTCTTTAAGCACCTTTCGAGTATCTCCATGTTTAGGAGAAGATTTTACCAGTACTTCCAGGGTAAGTGAAAAATCCTTCAGCTCCTCTTTAAACAGGATAATCTCGTATGCTTTTTCTTGTCTTTCCAGTTCCTTTACGTATTCGTGCTGCGAAGCGGCAGCCTCCTGAAACGACGCGGAGTCTGTATCCCCTTCCAGAGATACTGTCGGCGGCGTTCTCCTTTTCCCCTGGCTTTTAAAATAGTCCACGAGACTGTTTCTTATCAATAACCGGGCATAAGGATAAAAGTTTTTGCCCTTCTGGGCATTGAAGCTGTCGATACTCCTGTTAAAGGCCATTAAAGAAATGCTTAACTCATCATCATTTTGCCATTCCAGGTGCCGTTTGCAGACAAAGGAGGCATACCGACGTATCTTTTCCTTATTGGAGGCGATAAATTGTTCTCTCAGGTGCTCGTTTCCCTGTTGGATTTCTTCAATGACAGAAGCAATATTCTGCAAATTTGGCTCCTCCTGTCTGTATATCAATACGACAATTACCTCTCTGTTAAGGGGGTCGGTTGTTATTTAGCAGGTTTATTCCTGAAAACTTTTGAACGTATATTATTTAAGGCAAGGCCCGGCAAATATGGGAAACACCGCGGCAGCAAATGAATAAAAAGCTGTTTATACGTGATTTTCATTGCAGAAATATCGAGGTAGAGGGAGATGTATTTTTTTTCACGTGTAAAAATGGGGAAAAACAGATCCGGGTACTGGCTGACATACTTCAAAAATATATAGGCATACTTCAAATTATCATCAAATTCATCGCGGCAGGCTTTCTCATACGTTGCCAGATATTTTCCCCCGGGCTCACCAACACACGTGATAATCTTTTCGGCAGCAAGTTGACCCGAGCGAATGGCA
>SKMY01000259.1 GCA_007120815.1 Syntrophomonadaceae bacterium
ACCATGCGTTGAATAATATTCGTCTCCAGGATGAACAGCGTGAAGAGCAGGAAAATAATTAGAACGGCTAGAAGATAACGGTGATTGCCCCGAGTTTTCAATAAATAACCACCCACTTAACCCTTTGAATAGTTTTTAGGTTTCATTCCGCTGCACAAACCCAACCAAGGTGTCCCATAGGAAGTCAACCTGTTTTTGCAACTCTTCTTCAGTGCCGTTATTATCCAGCACGTAGTCCGCGGCCTTTATTTTTTGTTCCATGGGTAGTTGGGATCGAACGCGTGCCAGACCCTCATCCCTTGAAAGACCATTTCTTTGATTAAGCCGCGCAAGCTGGTTTCCCTCACTTGAAGCGACAACCACCACCACATCAACGGCTGACTGCATGCCCGCCTCAAATAACAGCGGCACATCCCAAACCTGTATCCGTGACGGGTATTTTTTTGCCAGGTAATGACTGCGCACCTGAAACAGCTTGCGGACCCGGGAATGAACGATTGAATTCAGGATGGCCATGGCCTCTGGGTCGTTAAATACAGTTTGAGCAATTTCAGCACGATTCAGTTTGCCGTCTCCCATCACGATACTGCTGCCCAACCAGGAAATAATTTCTTCATAAGCCGGCTGGCCGGGTTCAACCGCCTTTCTGGCCAGCTCATCGGCATCAATTAACAAGGCGCCCTTTCTTTCCAGCATCCTGGCAGCAGTTGATTTGCCGCATGCAATTCCCCCGGTCAATCCAACTTTCAACAATAACAACCACCTGTCTTTTTCCCCAACGGGGCTTGAAATTTGTTCCGCTCACGCCGCAAAGCAGGGGGAAAGTTCTGGCGCTTTTAAGCGAAGAGCAACCGGAGCAGATACCGGGTTGACTTCTCCCTAAAGTATATTAAAGATTCCAAGCAAAATCAATATCCCGCCTGCCATAAAGTGGGCTGGAACATCCATTGAGTTTTTCTTAAATACCATGCCGGCCCAAAATCCAAAACTTAACAAGAAAAACTTGCTTGCTCCAACCGTTGCCGAGGTAATCCAGGGATTAAAGCCGGACATGGCCACCCCAATGCCTGCCCCAAAAGCATCGCTTGCAAGGGCCAATCCAAGCAAAAAAGCTTCACCGGGACTTATGCTCCCTGAGCCATCCAGGTCAGCATTTCGGGGATCAATAGAGAAAACCTGGAATAAAGCGGCAAAGCGATTCTTTTTTTGTTTGCGGGGCCTTGCAGGTTTATTGTCATGCCTGCTTTCAGTACGCTGCCCTTGCCAAATCACCCAGCTGCCCATTGAAATTAAGATAATTCCACCGAGAACAGCCGACAGTTCGGGTGCAATGTAGCGGGACAAAAACCATCCCATAAACATGGCTGTTGCCATGGCAATGGCAGAAAACAAAGAAATAATTAATCTGGGAATTAGTGGTATGCTTATATTTCTGGATCCGTATGAAATACCTGCTCCTAAACCATCAAAACTTACAGCTACACACAACAATATTGTTTGAAACAACACTACCAGGCTCCCAACTTTTTTTGACGTTACATATATTCTATGGGAGCAGTGGTGTGTTTGGTGAACGTCCTGGAACTAAAGTGTTGCTGAAGCAGAGTGGCCTGGTTTCTGACAGGACAGGCATAGATACGTGCCTCTACCGGCGGTTTTGATTCGTCTCAGCGGGCTTCCACAGCTGGAGCAGGGTGTGTTTTCCTTTTGATAAACCTTGAGGTGTTCCTGGTAAACACCCCTTTTCCCTAGCAGGTCACGGTAATCAGAAAAACTGGTTCCCCCGGATTGAATGCTTTCATGCAAAATGGAAAGGATGGACTTAAAAAGGTTTTTCCTCTCGGACAAATTGAGGCTGTTTATTTTCCTGGCGGGGTGTATTTTGGCTTGGTGAAGCACTTCATCAACATATATATTTCCCAGTCCTGCAATAAAATGTTGGTTTAATAGAAAAGATTTTAACTGGGTACCTGGTTTTTGGCTCAACAATTTCTCAAATTGAAAAAAAGAAAACCGGTCGTTTAATGGATCCAATCCCAGGGAATATGCCGGCGAGCGCGTTAGTTCCCCGTTGTCCCATAAGCGAAAGGTGCCGAATTTACGAACGTCTTGATAATGAAGGGCCTCTTTTCCCTGGAACATAAAAACAGCCCGGGTGTATGGCCCAGGCTCAACGGGTTCCGGATAAAATAAAAACGCACCTGTCATTCTAAGATGGACCTCCAGCACGTTTTCTTGGAAAAGAACCAGGATATATTTCCCTCGACGCTGAACGCTTTCAATGAGTTTCCCACAGATCTGGGATTGAAATGTTTCAACGCCCATATTTTTTATCAAACCAGGGAACAACATATCAACTTGCTGAACAGTTTTGCCCACAACCAGCTTTTTTAAACCGCGAGTAATGTTTTCTACTTCGGGAAGTTCAGGCATGCAACGCTACATCCTCTCCAGGGGGTGCATATGATACCAGTCTTTTCCAACTTTAAGGTCAACCTTTATGGGAACTGAGAGCAGGAACACATGTTCCATTTCTCTCTGAACAATTTCTGCCGATTTATCCAGCTCTTTAATGGGCAATTCAAAAATCAGTTCGTCATGAACCTGAAGCAGCATAGCCGTATGACAGCCTGATAATTCAAGCTTTTCGTCTATGTTAATCATGGCAGCTTTAATCATATCCGCCGCAGACCCTTGAATCGGTGTATTTCGGGCCATGCGCTCAGCAAAGCTTCGCCTGGAATGGTTGCGGTGGTTAATATCTGCCAGGTAGCGCCTGCGATTCATCACTGTTGTGACATATCCCTTGGTCCTGGCTGTTTCAATGCACCAGCTTACAAATGATTTTACGCCCGGGTAGCGGGAAAAATAATTTTCAATATAGGTCCTGGCTTCACGTCTGGATATTTTTAAGTCCTGTGAGAGGCCGTAATCACTTATTCCGTAGATAATCCCGAAGTTAACAGCCTTTGCCCTGCTTCTCATTAAGGTGGTCACTTCTTCCAGCGGCACATCGAACACTTCCGAGGCCGTTCGGGTATGAATATCCTGGTTTTTGTTAAAGGCATCAAGCAAGTTGGGATCTTGGGAAAGGTGCGCCATGATCCGAAGTTCAATTTGAGAATAATCGGCAGCAAGAAGAACATGGTTTTCTGAAGAGGGTGTAAAGGCCTGCCTCAACCTGCGCCCTTCTTCAAGCTTTATAGGGATATTCTGCAAATTGGGGTCTTTGCTGCTAAGCCTGCCGGTAGCGGTAACGGCCTGGTTAAATGTGGTGTGAATTTTACCCGTTTCCTTGTCAATTAAGGGACGAAGACCTTCTAAGTAGGTGTTTTTGATCTTGGATATGGTTCGATATTGAAGAAGTCTGGCTGCAATGGGGTTTTCAGCGGCCAACTCCTCCAAAACCTGGGCATCAGTAGAGTAACCGGTTTTTAT
>SKMY01000143.1 GCA_007120815.1 Syntrophomonadaceae bacterium
ATTTCCACTGCGGCCGGCAAAATCAAATCCCAGCTTCATGGATTTGTTAGGTGCCGATGGGGCATTGATCGCCTGAATTTTCTCCAGGCGTTTTTCACGGCTCCTGGCCTGGCGTTTTGTCCGTTCATCGGCCTTGGCTGTTTGTACAAACTGCTTTTCTTTCTCTATAAGGCTCTGCTGTTTTTCAAACTCTTTTTCCTGGGATTTCTGTTCCAACTGCCTCTGGGCCGCAAAAGATGTATAGTTTCCCCGGTATTTTTTAACCTTTTTGTTCTCTAGAAAAAAGATTTTTTCTGCCACCCGGTCCAGGAAGAACCGGTCGTGAGAAACGACCAAAAACGCGCCTCCCCAGGACGCCAGGTATTTTTCCAGCCACTGGATAGCATCGGTATCCAGGTTGTTGGTTGGCTCATCCAGGAGCAGCAAATCATGTTCTTGCAAAAGAAGGGAAGCCAGTTGGACCCGGGTTTTTTCTCCACCGCTAAAATACGCCACCTGCCGGGAAAAGTCATCCTGACTGAACCCCAGGCCAAAAGCCACGTCCCGAATACGGTGCTCCGTGCTGTAACCCCCTTGCTGCTAAAATCTCTGGATCAAACGCCCGTAGCGCTCTATAAGTTCATTTAGCCCTTCCTGGTCTTCACGCGCATTTTTTGAAGCCATCTGGTGCTCCAGGTCGGAAAGTTGCTGTTTGAGCCGGGCAACTTCCCCGGCGGATTGTTCGAGACAATGCCAAAGGGACGTTTCCGCAACCAGTTCCGGCCTCTGACTGAGGTATCCCACAGACAGCCCTCGTGCTGTATGCACAGCACCGTCGTCTTGCTTCTCCAACCCTAAAATGATTTTCAGCAGCGTGGTCTTTCCGGTACCGTTGGCCCCCACCAGGCCCGCTTTTTCTGCTTTGTCAAGCTGCATGGAAACCTGGGATAAAACCTCAACTTCACCGTAGTGCTTGCTCACATTGTGCAGGCTAAATAACGTCATCATACCCTCCAGAAACCGGCAAATTGAAACGCAAAAAACAGCTTTCACAAAAATTCTTATGAACAGTGTAGATTAATTACAAGGATATAGGTTCATTCATCGATCCTATCATACCACCAGAGTATATCGCGAATCAATCATTTCTTCACGCTGTGCTGATTTATTCAGCAAGATCCGGGTGGATAAAAAGTTAAAATGATTCTATAATGAGAACATGGCACCATAGCGGGAGGGAACTGCGTGCAGATAGAAAAAATGGAGGAACAGTCCAGGGATTACTACCGGGTTGAAAAAGCCCTTTATTTCCTGCAGCAAAATATGCACCGGCAGCCGTTACTGGCGGAAATCGCCCGGTCGGCTCATTTAAGTCCGTATCATTTTCAGCGGATATTCAAGCGCTGGGCCGGTATCAGCCCCAAGCACTTTCAGCAGTACTTAACCATACAGCACGTCAAGGGGGTTCTTGATGAATCAAAAAGTCTCCTGGAAGCCAGCAGCCGGGTTGGGCTTTCCTCTCCAGGGCGGCTTCATGATCTATTTATCACCTTCGACGCCGTTACCCCAGGAGCGTACAAGAAAAAAGGAGACGGTCTGCACATGCACTGCGGGTTTCATCCGACCCCTTTTGGCACGTGCCTCCTGGCAGTAACGGATAAAGGGATCTGCAGCCTGAGCTTTATCCCTGAAAATAAAGACCAGGAGGCTTTCCAGGAGCTAAAAGAAAACTGGCCGGCCGCCATAGTAGAAATCAATCATAAGCAGACAGGGCATATTGCAGAACGAATATTCTGTCCCGAAAGACAGAGCACTGTAACGAAAGACATGATTTACTTACACCTGAAAGGAACCAACTTCCAGGTAAATGTGTGGGAAGCTTTGCTGAACATACCGCCGGGCCACCTGCTTAGTTACGAAGACATGGCAGCAAGGGTGGGCAGCCCCAGGGGTTCTCGTGCCGCAGCCGGCGCCGTGGCAAAAAACCCGGTGAGCTACCTGATTCCCTGTCACCGGGTTATTAGAAAAGTGGGCGAGTTGGGTGGGTACCGCTGGGGTACCGCCCGAAAAATGGCCATGTTAGGCTGGGAAGCAGTTAGAAAAGAAGCTAGCATTGTAGAAAAACCGTTTAAAACACCCGAACGGAACGGGTAGTAATATCGACATTGATTTCGTCACCCAGTTTAAATTGAGCTTGATCCAGGGGCAGATCCATGACTAGAGAATGCTTTTGACCGTTTCGGGTTTCTAAGAAGTAGCGGATCAACGATCCCAGAAAAGTAACCTGCTGCACCGATACAGACAATTTTCCCGAAGGAGAAGGCACCACATCTTCCGGCCGGAAAAAAAATTGAGCTGACTGACCTGCTTTAAGTTCCCGGCGTCTTTCTTTTTCTATTCTGAACGCCTGATCCATGATATGAACATTCAACCACTGGTCATTTACCGTTATCACCTGGCCATCAACCAGGTTGCCCCAGCCAACAAACTGGGCCACGAAAGGGGTTTGGGGAAAACAGTAGATATCCCGGGGGGAACCCATCTGCTCAATCTTTCCATCTTTCATTACTGCAACCTGTTGGGCAATAGCCAGGGCCTCTTCCTGGTCGTGAGTGACATAAATGGACGTAATCTCTGTTTTCTGCTGAATCTTCTTTATTTCTTCCCGCATTTCCACCCTCAACCGGGCATCCAGGCTGCTTAAAGGTTCATCGAATAGCAGTACTTTCGGATTCACAACCATTGCACGAGCCAGGGCAACCCGCTGCTGCTGACCGCCGCTTAATTCATTTACTTTCCGCCTGGCCAAATCGGATATTTTCATTAACTTCATGATCTCATACACTTTTTCCCTGGTTTCCAGAGCGGGGAGGCGCCTGGCTTTTAACCCGTAGGAAATGTTGTCATAAACATTTAAATGAGGAAAAAGCGCGTAGTTTTGAAACACCGTGGCTGTAGGCCGACGGTATGGAGGCATGTGGGTGATATCCTGCCCGTCCAAAAGCACTTTTCCATGGTCGGGGGCCAATAGACCTGCTATGATGCGTAGTAATGTTGTTTTGCCACACCCGGAAGGGCCCACCAGGGCCATAATTATGCCCGATGGTACAGCCAGGGTTACATTATCCACGGCCAGGGTTTCTTCATAGCTCTTGCTGATGTTTTCCAGGAACAGTTCCATGGTCCTCCATCCACTCCTTGCTTTTCTCCTTAATTTTTGGCAGATTCCACACCAGGTTTAATAATAGCAGCCCGGCTACGGTCAGCACGATTAGCATCAGAGCAAAGGCAGCCCCCGAGCCCAGGCTTCCCCGATTGGTGGCATCGAAAATTTCGAAGGTAGCCACCTTGTACCGGGGTGTAATGAGAAAAATAATGGCCCCGATGGTGGTCATCACGTGAATAAAAGCATGTATCATGCCTATGCGGTAAGCCGGGGCCATCAACGGCA
>SKMY01000016.1 GCA_007120815.1 Syntrophomonadaceae bacterium
AAGCATGAGAACGCCTCCTCGCGGAAATTTATGATATTTATAATGACAGAGTTTTTCTTTTACCCCACATCCTGATGCTTTTCTTGCTTCGCTACATCCTGCGCAGGCTTCTCGGGTCAAAAAAGTCCCGCATGCCGTCTCCCATCAGGTTAAAAGCCAGCACAGCCGTAAAGATTGCCAGGCCCGGGAAAATCATCAGCCAGGGCGCCATTTGCATATACGGGCGACCGTCGTTAAGCATGGCTCCCCATTCCGGCATGGGAGGTTGTGCACCCAGGCCCAGGAAAGAAAGGCCTGAGATGGTCAGGATAATCGAACCCAAGTCCAGCGTTGCCAGGACAATAACTGGCGAAACCACGTTGGGCAAAATATGCCTGATCACGATGCCCGGTGGAGTGGTCCCGCTGGCCCGGGCAGCCAGCACGTATTCCTTTTCCTTGATGGAAATCACCATACCCCGGACAATCCGGGCATACCCTACCCAGTGGACAGCGGCAATAGCGACCATGACATTGGTAATGCTAGGACCCAACATGCCCGCAATGGCCAGGGCCAGGATCAGTCCCGGGAAAGCCAGCAAAACGTCAATAATGCTCACGATAATATTGTCCAACTTGCCGCCTATATACCCTGAGAAAGTACCCACGGATATGCCAATGGTCATTATGATGGTCAGCACCAGGAAAGATGTGCTCAGGGAAATACGGGTTCCCTGCATGACACGAGACAGGATACACCTGCCCAGGTGGTCGGTACCCATCAAAAACTCCCCCCCCGGCTCCAATAATCTCTGGTTTAGGTCAACCTTGATAGGGTCATGGGGAACCAGGTAAGGAGCCGCCAGGCCGACCATAATGATCATAGAAATAATCAGCAAACCCGCAAAAGCCATGCGGTCTTTTATAAGACGTTTGAATACATCTATTGCTCTTTCCCCCCCTCCAGGCGGATGCGGGGGTCAAAAAAACGATAAGACAGGTCCACGAATAAGTTAACCAGCACAAAAATTAACGCCATAAACAGCACATACCCTTGAATAACGGGATAGTCCCGGTTGAAAATGGCATCCACCACGAACCGTCCCAAGCCCGGCCAGGCAAAGATCGTTTCGATGATTACAGTGCCGCCTAAAAGATGCCCCAGGCTCATGCCAAAGGCCGTTACCACGGGGAGAAGGGCATTTTTTAGAGAATGGCTGATAATCACAATGCGTTCTTGCAGTCCCCTGGCCCGAGCTGCCTGAACAAAATCCTGACCAAGCACCTCCAGCATACTGGCCCGAAGCAGGCGGGCATAGGTGGCAGACATGCCCAGCCCTAAAGCCAGTGCAGGCAAAACCAGGTGGGAAGCGGTTCCCCTTCCCATAACGGGAAAGAGGGAATATTTAACAGCCAGGTAGTAAATAAGCAGTAACCCTAACCAAAATGAGGGTATGGAAGCCCCTACCAGAGCAAAAACACGGCTTAAATGATCGATAAATGTATTTTTGAAAAGGGCTGCCAGTATACCTACGGGCAGGGCAATTAAGAGCATGACCAAGAGCCCGGCGGCGGTTAGCTGTACGGTGGCCGGAAACCGGCTAATAATTTCTTGGAAGACCGGGTGGCCGGTGCGAAAGGATTTTCCCAGGTCCCCCTGGAGCGCCGCCCAGGACCACCTGCCGTACTGTACGATAACAGGGTCGTTCAGGCCCAACTGCTCCTGCATGGCCAGCACGGCTTCCCGGGTAGGCTCTATTCCGCTTTCCCGCAAAATGATTTCTGCCGGGTCACCGGGTGCCAGCTGGCTCAAACTAAATGTAAGAATAGAAACCCCCAGCATGACCAGGAATAGATAAGAAATCCTTTTTAACACATAATATTTCAGGGTTGATTCCTCCCTAATGCTCTAAACGGGCCTTCTCCAAACTGGGGCGGAAAAACGCATCTAAAGTCAAATCCTTCACTTCTTTTCTGTAAGCATAGAGACTGACATCTTGGTACACCGGAGCCATGGGGACATACCATTTCAAAGGCAGGAGCCCTAATGCCGCCATGGAACCTTTGCATACCGCTGCTGTCCTTTCTCTTCCATACTGTAACAAAAATAATAAACTTTTCGCCTTATTGTAACACGTTATACTATAGTTGTGTTACTTAATTTCTACGACTACCCCTATATTTCCTGCCTAAGAATAAAATTTTAAACGTAGCAAACACATTTTTTAATAGAGTAAAAAACCCGGCCAGCAGGGGTTTGCTATAGTCAGGCATCAAGCGGTTTAGTTAACAGGGTATTGGAAAGATAACAGGGGAACAGGAGACAGGAAACGGGGGGAACAGAGCTCTTGTCACTTTTTTCCCCATAGAAATGATTTTAAAAAATAGACCGTGAGGAGAAAACTTTTCAGAGGTAGTGTCAAGAGAGCTGACAAGGAAAGCGATAAGGGGGGTGACTAGTGGGGGTAACCAACCAAGGGGGGTAACAGGAGAACCATCACCCTGTCACCCCCCTGCTTTGTCTATCTGGTGGTTCTTTTTAGGAAATAGCCTTCCGGGTCAATATCCTCTTTTAAAATCTTCAGGTCTTTTTCCGTGGGTACTGCCATTTCTTTCAGGTTTGCATCCACAAGGAGTTCGAAGGAGACGTTTTCCTGGATATCTTCCGGTGTTTTTCCAGGGGCCACTTCAAGCAGCTTCATTCGCCTTGTTCCCTCATCGAATCCAAAGAGGGCGTGCTGGGTAATCACCCTGTACGGCCCTGAGCCCATGACCCCTGCTTTTTCCCGGTAATCGGGAGAGCCGTCACCGAAACCAATACTGGTGACAAAGTCGACCTGTTTAACAAATCTCCTTTTCTCCAGGGCCATGATCACGATGGTTTTTTCACAGTTGGCAGCCATAGCCCCTGCACCGCCGCTTCCCGGAAAGCGGACATTGGGTTTTTCATAAACATCTCCTTCCAAATGGGAACACACGTTGCCGTACATATCAATCTGTGCCCCGCCAATGAAGGCGTAATCAGCAAACCCTCTCTGGGTTAATTCAAAAACCGCACAAAGGCCTTTTAAGTAGCAGGCTTTCCGGGCGGCCCGGGTATCCCCAACGGAAAGCGGCATCCCGATTTCAAGAATCGGCGCAAGGGAGCCGGCCTCGTAAATCATGTACAGGTTGGGTGCGTGGGTTAACTGGGCATGCATGGCGGCAATGATGGGCAGCCCCGTACCCACGAAAACGATTTTTTCGTCTTCCAGTACCCTGGAACCCGTATATGAAATCATTTCTACCGCACTGTATTGCATTAACAAAACCTCCCATCAATAATTATACAGTCTATCCCAAGGTTAGCAGCTATAATATGACCGGCTGGGCACCATCCATTTTGCGCAGCTTTCTTAAGGTTTTGTAGCCGATTTTTTCTAAAAAGTCGTCAAA
>SKMY01000042.1 GCA_007120815.1 Syntrophomonadaceae bacterium
ACCTCTCCCAGCGTGTTTCGATTCCTTTGCTAAATGTACTTTCTGATTATATCCAAATAGGCCAGCTCGTGTTCCACCGGAATGCGAACGATCTGCCGCGGGTGCGGGGCAGCATGTATTTCCAGCCCGCTTTCGTCAAACATTTCTTTAACTTCAAAACGGTACGGCTCTTTATTCGGGCTTAAAACTTCCAGGACGTCCCCTTTCATAAAGCGATTGCGCTGCTCTACAATGGCTGTCCCGGACATTTTTTCATAGTCCAGGACAAGGCCGGCCATTTCACAATCTCCCAGGTAACTTCGTTTTTCATTGGGGTCAACCTGTTCCGGGTGGCCGAAATAAAAACCCGTGTGATAAGGGCGGTGACTGACTTTTTTCAGTTCTGCTTCCCAGGAAGGGTCAAAGGTATAACCCTGGGGATCTGCAAAATAAAGGTCCAGCGCCTTACGGTAAACCCGGGTTACGGTGGCCACGTAGTGTACGCTTTTCATTCGCCCTTCAACCTTAAGGCCATGCACGCCGGCCTGGACTAATAGGGGGATATGACGGATCATGCAAAGATCCCGGGAGCTAAGTATAAAGCTGCCTTCCTTTTCTTCCATGACCAAAAGGGGGTCATGGGGCCGGCTTTCTTCGAAGAGCTCATAATTCCACCGGCAGGGTTGTGTGCACTCACCCCGGTTGGCTCCGCGTCCTGTGTAATAAGCGCTGAGGAGGCACCTTCCCGAGTAGGCCACACACATGGCGCCGTGGATGAACACCTCCAGCTCAATGTCCACCTTGTTTCTTACTTCGATAATTTCTTCCAGGGTCAGTTCTCGAGACAGGTTTATGCGCTTTAAACCATGGTCCGCCCAAAACTTAACGCTTCTCCAGTTGGTTACAGCAGCCTGGGTGCTCAAATGAATGGGTGTTTGGGGTGCTGTTTGCCTGGCCAGGTCCCATAAGCCGGCATCGGCGATAATCAGAGCATCGGGTTTCAATTGTTCGATGTTTTTTAAGGTTTTTCCGGCTTCTTCCAGGTGCCGGTTATGAGCAATAATATTTAAAGTCAAATAAACGTTAACCCCGTTGTCATGGGCGAATTTGATTCCTTCCCGGAGCTCATCAAAAGAAAAACCCGGGGCGTAAGCCCTTAAGTCAAGGCCTGCTCCCCCCATGTAAACCGCATCGGCCCCATAGGCCACCGCTGCTTTTAACCGTTCAAAATCGCCTGCCGGCACAACCAGTTCAGGAATGCTCTGTTTTCCAGGTGCAGCGTCTCCGTTTTTGATGGAATTGACCTCCCGGGAAAAGTAGTTTGCTTACAACATATAATGTAAACGAATAAATGTTATATTATGCTAATTGATACCTTTCTAACGGAAATTATAACACTTGAATGACTCCATGACAATTCACATAGCGCAGAAGATAACCGGAAGTATGGGTCATCTCGCTAATTTAAAAAGTTAAGTTGTAGATAAACAGTCAACGAAATGCTGACATTTAGCAAGAACACGTCCATAACAGCGTGTTTAAAACACTTGACCTTTCTAGAAATAAATGGGTAAAATAGAAAAGCGTTGTTTTAAAACAACTGAAAAAACAAGGCGGTTTTTGGAGGGCTTATGTCAAAAACGGTTGGGATACCCCGAACCCTGGCATACTTTACGTTTTTTCCCATGTGGAAAGCCTTTTTTGAAGAACTGGGTATAGAAGTTGTACTGTCAAGGCAAACGGATAAAAGGATTTTGGAAATGGGTATCAAGGATTCGGTAACCGATGCCTGCCTTCCCATCAAACTATTTCACGGCCACGTGGCCGCATTGAAAGACCGGGTGGACTATCTATTTATTCCCCGGTTGGTCAGTGCCGATGGACGCTCCACCTTTTGCCCAAAGTTTTTGGGCTTGCCGGAAATGGTCCGTTTTTCGGTTCCCGATCTGCCTCCCCTGATTGACGTCCGGTATAACATTCGAAAAGGCCGCGTTTTTTCTTCGTTTACATTTTTCAAGCAAGTGGGAGAGCACCTCGGTTATAATTTCCAGCAAATTAGCAAAGGATACCTGAAGGCTCGTCGTGCTCTCAGGAATTATCAGGATTTGCAATGCGCCGGCATGATGCCGGAAGAAGCCATGAAGGCCTTGACCTCTTCCCGGTTAAGCCCTTCTGCTCCAGCCGAAACCGATAATGAAACCGATGATCATGAAGCTTTGAGAATTGCGGTCTTGGGTTATCCTTACGCCGTGTTTGACCCTTTTGTAAATGCTGACTTGTTGAATATTTTAAGAACAGCCGGCACAAAGGTATTAACCGTGGAAATGGTTTCTGACAGAAATATACGGAAAATGTCCCGGGAATTAAAAGAAGATCTGTACTGGTATTACAGCAACCGGGCTGTTTGGGCGGGTCTTCATTACCTGTCTGACGGGGAACCCCTCGATGGGATCATCCATGTCACAGCCTTCGCCTGTGGCCCCGATGCCATGGTGGACAAATTACTGGAACTGGAATCTCGAGACCGGGGCAGGGTTCCTTATTTAAATATCACAATTGATGAGCACGCCGGTGATGTAGGCGTTGTTACGCGTATAGAAGCCTTTCTTGATATGTTAAAAATTAGAAAAGGTCTAACCTGACAATTTTCAGAGTAAGGTAGACATAGAGACAAGGAGGCGTTGGAAATGAAAAAGGCGTACCTGGGTGTGGACGTGGGCTCGGTAAGTACCGGAATGGTTTTGTTAAACGACGAACTGGAAATGGTCTTTGAACTTTACCTGAGAACCCAGGGTCAACCCATAAAGGTCGTTCAGGAAGGCTTAAAAGTACTGGAAAAACATATCCGGGGGATGTCCCTGGAGGTCTGCGGCGTGGGAACCACAGGGAGCGCCCGGACACTTACCGGGGTGGTTTTAGGCGCCGATTCTGTAAAAAACGAGATCACCTGCCATGCGCTGGCAGCCACCCATGTGGTCCCGCAAGTTCAAACAGTTTTAGAAATAGGCGGACAAGATTCCAAGATCATTTTGCTGCGGGACGGCATTGTTATAGATTTTGCGATGAATACAGTTTGTGCGGCGGGTACGGGCTCCTTTTTGGATCACCAGGCCGTTCGCCTGAACATACCTATAGAAGAGTTTGGGAACCTGGCCCTACAGAGTCAGCAACCCGTTCGAATCGCCGGACGCTGCTCGGTATTTGCTGAATCGGATATGATACATAAACAACAGGTTGGGGCTTCCATGCCCGATATTATCGCAGGATTGTGTGACGCACTGGTTCGAAATTACTTGAATAACGTGGGCAAGGGGAAAGAAATACTGCCGCCAGTGGTGTTCCAAGGAGGCGTAGCGGCAAACGCGGGAATCAAGGCGGCTTTTGAAAAAGCCCTGGAGATGCCTGTCATTGTTCCCGGATACTA
>SKMY01000041.1 GCA_007120815.1 Syntrophomonadaceae bacterium
AAGGCCCTTAATTTGCGTCGCAAAAAAGCAGCGCTTTTCACTTACGGCAACTATTTACCCCTGGCTGTTTCGGGGCCGGCTTCTAAGCATGTTTCAGCCATGGCTCGGCACTCCGGGAAGAATTGGATAGTTGCCGTAATGCCCAGGCTTCCGGTTGGACTGATTTCAGGAACCAGCCAGGCAGAATTTCCAGAAATTATCCCCCCGGTCGGCAAAATGATTTGGACAGATAACTCGCTGCTTCTCCCCGCTGGTTCACCTTTGTATTGGAAGAACGTATTTACCGAAGACATGATTGCAGGCGAAGGGCATGTTTTACACCTGGATAAAGTTTTTGAGACGTTCCCGGTTGCACTGATGCTCGGCAAATAATTTATTACTATTAGATATACATAAGAATAACACGTTAATCATTTGCTTTATTGCAGGTTTTTTGTTTTAAAAGCTCTTCTAATTCTGCTTCCAAGCCTTCCAACTCCTGGACCAGGACAGGCTTGACAGAGTGAAAAGGCCAGCGCTTTTTCACATCCTCAATTCTTTTTTCTACTTCAGCAATGCGTTTATCCAAGCACTCCAAGGATCTGTTTCCTCCTCTAATTATTATGGCTTTATTCTATTTTTATCAATTCCTGTTATTTTTGCAGGAACCACAAAAATAAAGAGCGAAAATAATAGCCGGTCCTTTTAAAAAATTATAAAGATTTATTAGGAGGTCATTTCATGAATATATTGCCGGAAATCTTCAAACTGCTGGAAACGGAGAAACTCTGCTTTTTGGCGACCAGCCATGAAGATCATCCTCATGTCTGTCTAATGAATTATACCTACCTTAGTAATGAAAGGCAGGTTATTCTAAGCAGCAGGGCAAATACAACCAAGGTTAGTCATATTGAAAAAAACCCTTCAGTCGCCATCCTAATCTACAGCCTGGGAAACGCTTCAGATCCCCCGGTGAGCTGCACTTTCTACGGCACGGCAGCTATCGTGGAGCAAAATACAGACAGGGAGCGTGATTACCGGGAAGCCCATTACGCTAATCACGTCGATATGGGTGCTTTCATAACGGGTGACAATATCATAATCATTGCCGTTCATATTCAACAAGCTGCTTTGTCAGATATTGAAGACAGCGTTCAGACCTGGTCTTTTGAAGATAGTTAAACGTGATTCCTTAACATGAGTTCCGAGGGGTGGGGTGAAAGGTACACCTGGTTTTTTAAATAAGAAACCTCATATTTCCGAACGTAATGGTTTATCAAGGTTAACGGCACCGTCAAAGGAACCAATGACCTGGAATAATCCCCTATGATTTCCAGCAATTCTGCTTTTTCATCCCGGGTTAGGTTGGACTTAAAATATCCCATAATATGATAAAGCACATTCGTGTTTTTCTTTATCGTAGAAAACACCGATAGGGCTTCCATAAATAATTTTTCATACGTAAAGAGAAGCTGGTCTTTAGATGTTTCCTTGCCTTGAGCAACCAGCTTTCCCAGGCTAGAATAATGTTTTGGGCTGTGAGCCATGATAAGTAATTTCTGACGAGTATGAAATATAATCAGTTTTTTATAATCGGGATTGCTCTGCATGAAATCTTTCCAGCGTTTGTAACTGAAAACTTTCTCGATAAAATTTTCCCGTAAATGAGCATCCTGCAGACGTCCCTCTTCCTCTAATGGCAGCAAGGGAAAGAAATTTGCTACAGCCGATGCAAAAAGGCCCCTTCCTTTTCTAACGGCGTTTCCTGAAGGATGATATATTTTTACACGATAAAGGCCCGAACTGGGGGAGTCCTTTTTAAAAATAAAACCACAAAGGTCTTCCTTTTCCAGCTCACTCATTTTCCTTTCACAAAAGTTCTTCATTTGTTCTGTATAATCAACCCCTGAACGAAAAGTAATTAAGCGCGGGTCGCTCGCATCTCCTACAAGCCGCATAGCTTCGCGGGGAACTGACAACCCACACTCGACTTCCGGGCAAACCGGAACAAACCGGAAATAATCGTTGAGTGTTTCAGTAACATACCGATCCCGCTTATGCCCCCCGTCATAGCGAACTAGATTCCCCAATAAACAGGAACTTACTCCTACAGAAATTATCGAACCCATTTGCACTCACTCATTTCTTACTGGTTATTTAATGAAGAACCTCAACCTGTCCAATCATATTGCTCCATTATTCAATTATCCTTTTTCAAGTCAATACACCATCAATTTTTTTGTCATTTATGAATAGTATATAGCCATTATAGCAGATATTGCGTTTACAGCGTACATTTTCCTTTTCTTATTTATCCAATGATTAAATTTTTTTGTAAACCTTGCAGGAATTTCCCTTTGTAGAACGAATTATTTAAGATATTGTTAAGGTCTTTTAACATATTTAACAATTTCACCTCTAAATACCTAAACAACACCTACATAATGACATTCTACGAAGGGAATACCGGATAATGAAAAAGACTTATATTATAGCGTTACTCTTAATTATTCTCTTTCCTTCTTGTATTGTTGGGGCAGCATCACCAGATGTCAGCATTTTATTACATAATCAAGCTTATAGCTTTTCACCCTCACCCGTTATTTTGGATGGCCAGGTAATGGTTCCCATGCGTTCTTTTTTCGAAGTATTGGGAGCAAATGTAGACTGGTACGATGACAACCGAATTGCGCTGGCTTACCGGGAAGACACCGAAATCAACCTTTCGGATAACGGAGAAACGCCATTAATTAACGGTAAAGCATTATCACATATAAACAACCCGGCCCGTGTTATAGAGGGAAATATTTATGTTCCCCTTCGTCTTGCTGCAGGCAGTATGGGGCTTCATGTAGGATGGGACGAAGACCGGTTTGCAGTTATTATGACAGAGAGCGATGAAAACGGCACAGGTTATTTTGTGGTCGATGAAAAAACTGCAGAACGAGAAGCCGACACCATGCAATCCTTTGTCAGTACAGGTCATTTTATCTGGCCTGTTGACGGTGGACAAATAACATCTCCTTATGGTTGGCGCAGAGGGAGGTTTCACGCTGGCATGGATATAGGCGCAAGCACTGGAACATCTATCTTTGCCTCTGACGGCGGAGTGGTCGTCTTTGAAGGATGGGACGGGGCGTACGGCCGATCAATCGTAATCAAGCACGGAACGTATTATACCCGTTATGCCCATAATTCCGTGAATCTGGTTAAAACGGGTGATATTGTAACCCAGGGACAGGTAATCGGCCAAGTTGGGACCACGGGAAGAACTACCGGTTCACACCTGCACTTTGAAATCCGCACCGGGGGAATTTACGGCCCCACTATTAACCCAGCCCGTTACGTAAGTCGTTAACTTCTAAAATTAATGTTATGTAGATTTACTTCCTGCTTACTTGATGAAACAATTGC
>SKMY01000233.1 GCA_007120815.1 Syntrophomonadaceae bacterium
ATTTGGTCGTACATCCGCAGGGCTCCGTCCAGAAGTGATGCCAAATAATTACATGCAACACAGGCAGCCGCGTGATAGAGTGTCTTCATTTCAGTGGGAATGGATATCATCTTTCCCTTTAAGGTACTGACCAGATCGTCCGCCAAAGTTAAAGCAGGGTTATCCCCTTCAACAGCAAAAAAAGTGCCCGGCAACGCTCGTAGTCCGGCTTCAGTTCCCGGGAAGGTTTGGAGAGGATGCATAGACATAACATATGCTCCGGCATCCCGGGCCGACTGCAAGATATTCGAACTATGGGCACCGCTACAATGGATAACGACTTGTCCCGATACAAAACCATCGTTTTGCGCAATTGAATGACAAACGTCTTCAATAACCCGATCTGGAGTTGTAATCAAGACAATATCCGCCTTTCTTGAAGCAAGGTGCGGTTCAGCATAAACCGGGCAATTGAGCATTTCACCTGCTGCATTTCCACTTTGGGCGGTTTTTGTCACGACTCCTACAATGTTGTAGCCTTGCTCGGAAAGAGCCAACCCCAGCACTTTTCCAACATTTCCTGCACCGATTACAGCAACATTTTTCATTTTTCACCCGGCCTTTAAAAATAATAAGCCTTCCCGACAGGCAGGAAGGCACATAATACCCTTGTTTGATGTACCCGCTGTCCCGGTCCTCTTCGGCTCCAGGCAGAGCATCACATAAGTAATGTAGTTTATGCAAATCCAATTAATTCCCGGTGCAGGTCCGTGTTCCCGCCCATGCTATTTTACCATGTTCAACATGGCAATGCAAGAAGAATTCAAGCACTTTTTATCCCTGTCACACGACCTTTCATGCCTTTGGCAGGGCAGTCGTTTAGGGTAAAAATATGACTTATGTCCAGGGTTCCTGGAGAAGATGACCTAACAAAGAAACCGCGTTTTCCAGGTCATCCAGATCAACCATTTCTGAAGGACTGTGGATGTACCGACAGGGAATGGATAACGCCCCCGAAGGCACCCCTTCCCTGGATAAATGGATAGCCCCCGCATCGGTTCCACCTCGCTCCAGAACCTCAAATTGGAAGGGGATGCCGTGCTTATTTGCAACCGCAGTCATTTTTTTAATCACTTTCGGATGGCAAATAACCGATGAGTCCTTCACTTTAATGGCCGGGCCTCCCCCCAGGGACACATCCATTTTATATTCAGGTTCGGGCGTATCCCCGACCCGGGTTACATCAACTGCCAGGCCGTAATCCGGTTTCAATCGATAAGATACCGGCCTTGCGCCCCGCAAGCCCAGCTCTTCCTGGACGGTAAAAACAAAATATACCCCGATAGGCAAGGTCCGGGGAAGGCGTCTAAGCGTTTCAATTAAAACAGCACAGCCGGCCCGATTGTCCAGGGATTTTGCCATAACCCGCCGGTCTTGTAGTTCAAAAGGGGCCAAAAAGCAGGCTGTATCGCCTATTTTTACGCGTTTTTTTGCTTCTTCCTGGTTTTTTGCGCCAATATCCAGGTAGTAATCACTTATTTCCGGGTCTTTTTTTTCTTTTATTTTCTCTACACCGATAACACCGGTGGTTTCATTTTTAAAAATGACACGGTTTCCCAGAAGCAAATCCAATCTTACCCCACCAATGCCGGTGAAACGTAAAAACCCTTTTTTTTCAATGTATGTTACCATGATCCCGATTTCATCCATGTGGGCGGCAACCAAGATTTTTTCTTTTTCCATGTCACCCCTGCAGGTAATCAGGTTGCCCAGGCTGTCTGTAAAAT
Source organism: Syntrophomonadaceae bacterium (assembly GCA_007120815.1). The sequence continues at coordinate 1,767 of SKMY01000233.1, forward strand.
AATCGTCCGCATATGGCCGGGTTTCTTCAGTAATTACGGATCGTATGGTTTCTTCTGAGCCGGCTGGTCCAAATGTACCTGTTAGTTTTTCTAGTAATTCTTTCATGGCTATTCCAACCCCTTTTCATAAACTGAACCCACAAAACCATCGGCGATTTCAACCAGGTGCTCCCAGTCTCGGATGTCCAGGAGGGATGCAGGTGTGTGAATGTAGCGGCAGGGCGTTGATATGACCCCGGCTTTAACCCCGGATCGAGATTGGGAAATCATGCCGGCATCGGTCGCGTTTCCGGTGAATTGTCGAAACTGGTAAGGTCTGTTTTGCTTTTCCGCTGTTTGGATTAACCGCTCCAGGATACGTGGATGAGAAACCACCGAGTTATCGCGAATAGTAAAAGCCGGGCCCTTCCCAATCGTCGTTGCATAATCCTTTTCCTTGGCTTCTGGGATATCCGATGCGGTTGTGGTTTCCAGCACCAGGGCAACCTCAGGTTTAATCCGATAAGCCGCCACCCTGGCTCCTCGCAAACCCACCTCTTCCTGGACAGTAAAAACCGCCGTATAACCTACTGGACTGTCTCTTTTAAGCAGTTCCAGCAGCGCGGCACAACCTGCCCGGTTATCCAGCGCTTTTCCCGTAATCATGTTACCATTAGCCATATATCCAGCTTGAATATCAAAGGACACATAGTCTCCAATGCTTACTTTTTTTTCAGCATCTTCCTTGTTTTTTGCTCCTATGTCGATGTACAATTGTTCGATCTGCAGCGATTTCTTTCGTTCTTCCGGCTTCTGCAGGTGAATGGCTTTTGAACCGATCACACCGGGGATTTCATTTTTGCCGATTTTAACAGGTCTGGAGACAAGGGACCATTCATTAATGCCGCCAACGGTATAAAACCGAAGGTGTCCGCTTTTTTCCACAGACGCAATCATTAAGCCCACTTCGTCCATGTGTGCGGAAAGCATAAGTTCGTGTTCTCTGCCGTTTTTTTTGTTTCCCTGCTTGATGGCATATAAGTTTCCCATGGAATCTGTGAAATGCTCAATGCCTTGTTGATTTAACTGCTCCCGGAGGAAATCCCGAACTTTTTTTTCATCCCCGGCAACGCCCTGAAGGTTAGATAGTTCTTTTATAAGCATGACAATTCCTCCACCAGGTTATCGTCCAAACCCGCGATAAAATAAGCCAGTAGCCTGCCGCCCAGCTTGACATCATCCACGTCGATCAACTCAACCGACGTGTGCATGTAACGCAGGGGTATCGACAAAAGTCCTGTCGGCACGCCTTCCATGCTGACCTGGATAGCCCTGGCATCGGTGCCCGTCGGCCCTGGAGACACGTCTTTTTGATAGGGCAAATGGTAATCTTTCGCCACCGACATTAATCGTTTCGCAATACCCGGGTGAATATTTGGCCCCAAGGTAATCACCGGGCCCTTTCCAAGTTCGGAAACCTCGTGTTCTTTCGAGCCGGGAAAGCTGCCGTGGCAGACATCAATGGCCACACCCAGGTCCGGGGACAGCCCATAAGCGGAGACAACGGCCCCCCTTACCCCCACTTCTTCCTGGACCGTAGCCACAAAGTACACATCCGCTTCGTGGGATATTATTTTCAGTTCTTCAGCACACTGCCAGAGGACCCCCACGCCGGCCCGATCATCAAGGGCTTTTCCGGCAGCTGAAGTATGCATAAGATCGACAAAATGACGTTGAATGGCTGCCACAGAACCGACAGGTATTTTTTCCCTAACCTCTTCTTCCGTCAATCCGGTATCGATAAACAAAGCATCCATTTGGGCGCTTCTGCTTTTTTCCTGGTTGGTTAATAAATGCGGTGGGGAAAAGCCGATTACTCCTGTTATTGCCGTCTTCCCGTAGATGGTTACGCGCTGACCGGGAAGGGTTCTTACATCAAAGCCTCCTAAGGATATAAAGCGTAAAAAGCCCCCTTTTTCAACCTTGGAAACAATCAAACCAATTTCATCCATATGGGCACATAGAATAACCCGGGGGGATCGCCTGGTGCCTTTTTTTAACATGATCAAGTTGCCCAGATTATCCGTCCTGACATCATCCACCAGGGAAGCAAACTGCTGGTTTAAGTATTCCGCTAATTCCTGTTCGAATCCCGAAACACCGTCTCTCTGCGTAATCTCCCTGAGTAAAGACCGAAGTTCCAACGTGTTAGGCCTCCTTTCAACGCTTCGTTTATATCCTAATGTCCGGGTTAATTTTCCTCTAAAGCCCGGGTTAATTGCGCGGTTAACAGGTACACCCGTTCTGTTTGAGCTTCGCTAAGCGCGCCGGCGCCACAGCTGGGTGTAATCATATACTGTTCGAGTAAACGCCATTTGTCAACGCCTTGCCTGGAAAGACGATCCAGGCCGTCAAAAAAGCGCTGTTTTAACGTATCAACGGTTTCCGTTTCAACCTCCTCAGATGTGGGTACGACCCCCCAGGATAAGCATCCCCCTTTAGAAAGGAATGTATCCAAATGGCGGGCATAAACCAGCATGGATTCGAAAAAGCCGTACGCATCAAAATTAATAACCTGAAAGGGCAGATCAAACAAGATAGACCAATCCACACCGGAACAGCAATGAGAACCTGCTATGCCCCCAGCCCGGGTAATGCCCTTCACAATTTGCTCTAAACTATCGGATATATCATCTCGAGAAAGGGACACGTAAGAGGACTGCCCAAAGGTCAACAGGCCCGGTTCATCGATAAAAATAACTACGGGCAGAGAAAATCTCTTCATCTCGTTAACCTGATAAGCAGCAATGAGCGTCAGGGTTTTGGTTAAAATATCTCTCAGGTCCTCCCGGTAAAATACGGCTGACTTGTCTTGAGCAAATACCTGGAGGCCAACAGTGAGCGGGCCGCTGATGTGTCCTTTTAAAAAATGGGGGACAGGGGACATGTTGTCCCACCCTTGCTCTAAAAAAAGGTGGAAGCCTGATGCAGCCTCCGGGGGGATAGCAAAAAAAGAAAGGGTTTCCTCTGCAGAAGCGCCCCCTTCTTCATAAGCTAAATAATACTCATAAAATTTTTCCACTTTTTCAAGCCAGTCCGGCGCGTTGTCATTAAATATCGGGGAATCCCCTGATTGAATATCGACCAACCCCAAACGAACCAGGGGTGTCAAGTATTGCCTGATAAAACTCTCCTGCCGACCCCGTTTGGGCAGTTGGGGCCAGTGAGGCCCCTGATTAATCGTTTGTTTAATGATGTCCAGAGCCTTTTCAGCATCGTTATTAGGCATACTTCCGATGCCGGTCGCTGAACCATATAAAAATGACCATTCATTTTGCATGCAAACCACTCCCAGTAATCGTTCTATTCACAAACTATTTAATCACATTTTCCTCTACCCAAGCCAGCTCTTTAAGCGCCTTTTTAAGATGGCTGACTGAGGGGCTGTCATGACAAAGCAGGCCGTACTCAATACTGTCAACCAGGGCAATCCAGCTGGCTTCGATAATGTTTTCCGATACACCGACGGTACCCCAACGCTTATTTCCATTGCGAGATATGATCAGAACCCGCACCTTGGCGGCCGTACCATCCTTCCCATCCAGGACCCGAACCTTGTAATCCGTGAGTTTGATGTCTTTTAATTCTGGATAGAACTCTTCCAAGGCCTTGCGCAAAGCACCGTCCATCGCGTTTACCGGACCATTGCCTTCGGCTGCGGTATGAACCAGCCGATCCCCAACCCGAATTTTGATGGTTGCTTCCACATAGAGATCATCTTCCCGGCGCTGTTTATCTACAATAACCCGAAACCCTTCTAATTTGAACAAGGGCTGATATGTTTTCAATGTCTTCCAAATTAATAATTCAAAAGACCCTTCAGCTCCTTCAAACTGATAACCTTGATATTCCATATCTTTGAGGACCTGCAAAACTTCTTTGGCTTCGGGATAATTTTTAAGCAGCTGACTGCGGTTTTCCTTCACTTTAAAAAGGATGTTACTTTTGCCTGCAAGCTCAGAAACTAAAACCCTTCGCTTGTTGCCTATTTCTTCAGGGTTGGCGTGTTCGTATGTTCGCACGTGTTTTACCATGGCGTCCACATGAATTCCGCCCTTGTGGGTAAAAGCATTTCTGCCAACATAAGGCTGATTATCCTGGGGAATCATATTGGCCAGCTCAGCAACTACCTTGGATACATGGGTAAGCTGCTTCAATTGTTCGGCGCTTAACAGGTCAACCTTGAGTTTAAGCTGAATATTGGGGATGATGATACAAAGATCTGCATTCCCGCTTCGTTCTCCATACCCGTTAATGGTCCCTTGAATATGGTTTATACCGGATTGCAGGGCCAGGATAGAGTTTGCCACAGCCATGCCTGTGTCGTTATGGGCGTGGATACCCAATGATACATCCAGCTGCTTTTTCACTTCCTGAACGATCAATTGAACCTCTGCAGGCATCGTCCCCCCGTTGGTGTCACATAAAACAACTGTATCCGCCCCGCTTTCCGCAGCTGTTCGAATCGTATCGAGGGCATAGACCGGGTTGTTTTTATACCCATCAAAAAAATGCTCAGCATCAAAGATCACTTCTCGCTTTTTACTCTTAAGAAAAGACACGGTATCCGATATCATGGAAAGGTTTTCTTCAAGGGTGGTATTCAAAGCGTGATGCACATGGAAATCCCAGCTTTTTCCAACTATGGTAATGACAGGCGTGCTGGCCTCCAGCAGCGCCCTGACGTTAGCGTCGGATTCGACGTTAATATGAGCATGACGGGTGCTGCCAAAAGCCGCAAAACGGGCGTGTTTCAATGGGATTTCCTTAACACGCCTAAAGAATTCCATGTCCTTTGGGTTGGAGCCGGGCCAACCGCCTTCGATGTAATCAATACCGAGTTTGTCAAGTAATTTTACGATTTGAACTTTATCACCAACCGAAAAGGAAATTCCTTCTCTTTGAGCACCATCACGTAGTGTTGTGTCATATACAGATATGTTGTGCATATTTTGCCTCCCGCCTCCGGACGAATCTTGTGTATATAGTCGAAAAACCATCGCTGTGGCCTTTTATAACCACCTGATTTTCTGGACATATACAATCTTTTAAGTAAGTAAGTAAGAATCATTATACTATAAGGTCCGGTGCGTGTCTATGAGCTCGAATCAAATTCCCTGTGCAAATCATAAAGATTTAACGCAAGCTGCTCAATATAATCTACCCCTTTTTCCCCTCTTTCCAGGAGATCAAACCAGCGTCCAGGTATGGCCCCCTTGCCGTGGAATCCTCCGGCTATGGCCCCCGTCATGGCAGCAATGGTATCCGTGTCCCCTCCAAGGCCCACCGCATAAACAACGCTTTCTTCAAAGTCGTCGACATGTTTCAAGAAAGAAAAAATTGCTGAGGGGACGGAAGTCAGCGCCCGGCTGTCGTTTCCAAGCAACCTGACCACATCTTCAACAGAGGAATTTTCTTCTAACAAGGTTCTGATGGTATCCATTTTTTCAAGGTAGGGCGATCCCGCAGGTAGAATGTCCTTAAGGGCGCTTAAAAAATGCGCTGTATCAATTCTCTTTTCCAGGTCGGCAGTAATACCGAGGGCAACAGCATAAGCCTGGAGCAGCGCCCCCTCCTGGCCCCAGGGGTGAGTGTGAGTAATTAAGCAAGATGTGTAAACGGCTTCCTTCAGCGCCTCCCTATCGTGACAGTACAGGCAGCCAATGGGGGCAATGCGCATGGATGCGCCGTTACCGTAAGATCCTCCTTCAAACACCTGCTTCCCCGCCTCTTTCCAGCTAACACCAGCACGGAGCATTTCCATGGCTTTACGGCTTCCCGCACCATAACCCCTAAGCGGGTTAAAATTTTCCAAAAAGGAATGGGCCAGGTCTGCTCCGTTTATTCCTCTACTTCGAACCAGGCTTTCAGCCAGGGCAATCATCATTTCCGTGTCATCCGTGTACGTACCTGCGCCCAGGCGTGCGTCAAGCATATTCCTAACCTGGCCGTAATTCTTTTTTATGGCCGCTGCAGAGGTCCCTTCCAACGGCATACCAAGCGCATCACCGGTGTGGGTACCCAGCAGCGCACCACTAAATTTCTCTGCCCGTGTAACCACTAATCCTTAACCTCCTTGTGATTTAATCCTTATCCTCATTATTGTTATCATCCATAAAAAGCCGTTTTAACAAAGGAGGGATAAGCTTCTTTTAGTTTTTCTTTAACATCCTTCCGCAGCAATTCTAGTTCCTGAGGGCGAGGCGCCTCCGTTTCCGGAACCCGGTCAAGATTTTTCAGGCCAAAACCCGTATTTTCTATCACCTGCTGTAGGCTGACGCCGGGATGAATAGATTCTAACTCCAGGCGACCGTCGGCATCTTGATACTTAAAAACACACAGGGGGGTAATGCACTTTTCCGGGCGACCTCTTCTCATCACCTCAGGTGGGGATTTTCCTGCCCCGGTAACAAAATCAACTTTTTCAACAAAGGAGCGGGTATTGTGATCGGTCTTGAATAGAATAACCCGCGGGACCGTGTAATAAAGCGTTCCGGTACCGGCCCCGCCTGGCAGCCTGACTTTTGGTTGAATATAATTTCCCAGTACATGAAGGTTCGTGTTGCCATACTGGTCTATCTGGGCCCCGCCAAGAAAAAAGAGGTCCACCGCTCCTTTTTGGGCCAGGTCAAAAAACTCTTTTATTCCCTCGTTAAAAGGCCAATATTCCCTCACCATCCAGACGGCCAGTGCTGCATTGGGGGCATGATTGAGTTTTGCCAGTATCGCACCGGCTGCAGGAATCGGGGATAGGGTACCCACAGCAACCGTCTCAAAGTCATGAATTTCGCGGGATATAACCGCCGCCATGAGCTCTTCAACCGTATAATGATCTGACATAATAATAATACCACCTTATCTCACGAATTTTCTTCTTAATAAAAACAACTAACTCTTATCCATCAACCATTCATAAAAGCATCCAGGTAGTCGGACATAGACGCGTCTTCCTTGGCCGCTTTGAGATAGTTTCGGATGGCTTCATCTTCCAAGTCATAGTACCCAGCGCAACGGGTGGGTCGAGCACCTCCGGGAAGAAGCACAACTTTTGTGACATATATTGAAGGGATGATGATATCCTCCCTGGTGACAACGTCATAAACACTTGGCACCATTTCCTCACATGTCACGAAAACGCTTTTTGACGCTCGAGCCAAAAGGGGATCGTTTTCAAACCGATCGACTAAAACATTGCCGGAAAAATCCGCTTTTTTGGCATGAATCAGCGCAACATCAGGTACAATAGCAGGTACAACAACAACTTTGTCCTCCCCGTACGGGTTGTCAATCACTTTAAAGTCGGGGCGGATATGCAAATAATCTGTTCCGATTATCCCGCGAACAGCCATAAAAGGTAACCCCATGGCTCCAGCCTGGAGCCCGGCCAGCAAACTGGGTCAGGTGTGTTCTACACACTTAATTTTGTTTTCCTGGGAATACCGCCTTAAATTGGGCGCAAGCCCATACTCCCACAGGCCCATTTGCGCGAACTCAATGGATTCCACAGCACCTGCACCGATCATCAAATCCGCTGCAAATCCCCCCACCGGCGAAGCCACCAGGTTGAGTTTCCTGCACCCGGATAACAACACCTGCCGAATCAGCTGCACGGGGTTCATGTGAACGGATTGCCCTCCCAGGGCAATTTTTTGGCCCTGTTGAAAATATGGGCTTAAGTCCGCCAAAGGCACGTTTTTATTTGTCATTATCTTTCCTTTCCTTTCATTTTTTTTTATTATAGCAAAACATTTCCTTCATTTACATGGTATGAAACATTGATTCAAGGAAAATATAAAACCAGACTAATTGAAATGGAGGGATATTATGCAGTCCATGAAAACCGATATTAAAAATATAGGTAAGGCTGAATTTATGTCACTTTTTCACCTGTATCACACCGAATCATTGTGTTCAAAAAAATTAAGCACATACCTTAACCAGGTGCAGGATCCCACCTTGAAAAACTTGATCAGCAAAATGAGCAGTCAGTGCCAGGAAAGAGCCGATCGTTTATCTTCCTTTTTGCAGGAAGCTGGAGGCGATCATTTACTTTCTTAACGTTGCTAACTGGAAAGATTGAATGACAAAATGACAACTGGAAAAGATAATTTTACACCCTAAGGAGGTTTAATATGCCACATCACCAGGAGCATCAACTAACGGAAAAAGATATGGCCGGTGATGTTCTTACCGGCACGAAGCACTTGGCCCAGTGTTACATGACCGCCATCATGGAATCCCAGGATCAAAACCTGCGGCAAACCTTTAAAGATTTTCACGATCAATGCTTGAGCGATCAGGAAAGAATTTTTCAAGTCATGCAAAAAAATGGCTGGTACAAAGTGCCCATGATCCTGGATGAAATGCAGCAGCGCTAGCACCAGGTTCGTCCTTAATAAATCCGCTTCTGAGCAAGGAGCTTGTATCTTCAGTAAAACCGGCGTCTGTCAGCTACGAGGACGGTTACATAGTCATCGGAGCGCAGCAGAGGCTGCGGGGACATTCCTTTTGTTTTTTAGAGGTGTGTCCCCATGCTTTGTAGCGAAGTCCGCAGGGAAGACGCTGGAAGCGCCCCCGTGGCGTTTAGCGTTTAGAAATAAGCTGGTTAACCTAAATATACCCGGTGAGCGGGTATTATTTATTTATTGCTCATGAAAATAAAAACCGCTTGATAAACCGCTCAACATTTTTTGCCGGGGCAATGATTCCAAAATGCCCTTCGGCTAGTATATCCGCTTTGAGTTCTAAAAGCTGTGCCAGGGAAGCTTTCCATGTTTTCCTGTCCGACCCCCATTGTGGATGCAAGGGCCCGTGCAGATCCTGACCAAATAATAATCGTCCTTCGGGAAAATCCCCCCAAGCCACCATACTACCTGGTGTGTGGCCGGGAGCATGCTGCAGGACAATTTTTTGCTCTCCCAAATAAATGATCTCTTGTTCCCCTTCTACAACTGTATCAATTTCGACAGGGTGATAAGGAATTCCATAAAAATCCGCAGCCACTTTCTCCGGTGCTTTTCCTTCTATCGCATCCGCATCCAGAACGTGTGCCAAAACTTCCGGGTTAAAACGTTTTTTTAGTGCTGCCAACCCGCCGCTGTGATCGATATGGCAGTGTGTGACGATGATTCTACTAATATTTTGCGGGTCAAAACCTAACTGCTCAATATGACGCAAGATGATATCGACAGAGGGACCGCACCCGCTGTCAACCAAACAGAGTTCTCCATCATTTTCCAGCAAATAGACGCTGCCGTCCTCGGGTGCAGACAGTTCACTTCCACCGATGCAATAAACGTTTCTCAACACAACAAACCCGGCCATTCTTACGCTCCCCTATTTTACGTGTATTGAATAAACTATTCCATAATTGCGGCATAATTCCTGCTATAATAATCATAAAAGAGCTTTTTGAACAGCATCTTCGGGGGCATAAGCCACAATCAAACCGTTCAACTGCCTGAACCGATCACGCCGATGTAAAGCATATACAAATTCTCCTTTCTGGATTATAATGAAAAAGGGTTTTCTTGGTCTTGGGCAATTAAAAAAGTAGTGGTAATAAACTTATCGAGGTGTATACACCATGACCGCAGCTGATGACAGTCACAACTTGCAGCCTTTTAGATGTTCGGTCAACGACCATGCCACATGGTTAAAAAAGCTTGATGATGAGCTTAATACTGAACAGTTTGACTTTGTAACCCGGCAAAGTCCGGTTATCTTGGGCATTGCAGGTCCGGGTTCGGGAAAAACCCGGGCATTGACGTACCGGGTCGCTCATTTGATCCAGGAAGGCGTTTCACCAGAGAACATCCTTCTGGTAACGTTCACCAACAAAGCTGCTGAAGAAATGAAGAGCCGGGTCAAAGGTATTCTGGGCTTTTTCCCCAAGGGGTTATGGGCAGGCACCTTTCACAGTACAGGGGCTAGAATATTGAGGAAGCATGCCCGCCTGGTTGGTCGAACACCGAACTTTTCTATACTGGATGAAAATGATAGAGAAGCACTGCTTAAATCATCCCTGGCCGCCTTTAAACGGGATTTAAAAATTTACGATCAAAACGTGTTAATTAAGCGTGGGTTATTAAATAAAATAATCAGTTCAGCAAGAAATTCATTACTGGATCTGGAAACTTATATGGGTAAAAACATGCCTCATCTAGTCGAATATGTCCCTCTCATCCGCCGGGTAGAGACGCTTTACGAAGATAAAAAGCGCGCCTCAAACGTTTTTGATTTTGACGATCTCCTGGTGACCTGGTTAACTTTGCTTTCAGAAAACGAATCCATAAGAACCCTGTACCAGGAACAGTTTCAACATATTCTTGTTGACGAGTTTCAGGATACCAACGCTGTCCAGGATCATATTGTCATGCTCTTGGGAGAAAAGAGCGCCGTTTGTCTCGTTGGGGATGATGCGCAATCAATATACAGTTTCCGCTGTGCAGAGATCGGAAACATCCTTGACCTGCCTCAAAAAAAGCCCGGATGTTCGATCATCAAGCTGGTGCAAAATTA
>SKMY01000166.1 GCA_007120815.1 Syntrophomonadaceae bacterium
CCCTGTTTGATATGAGCGCAGCTGCGTGAATAGGACTCCGGTGATAAGGGCGAGTAATAGGACTTTAACCTATCTTCCGGGGCGCGCAGTAGGACACGAACCCCCTTGGACGTTTTTTTGAGGATATGTTTCAACACGTCTTCCCTGGGGTGCACTTGCAGGGCCACATGGATCACAGAAAAACCCTCTACATCCAGGTGACACCCTTCAGCGTGTTCAACCCGGACAATACCATCCATGTTCAGCCTTTCTACAACCCGGCGCGCCTGGACAACCGCTTCAGGATCATTATCGACAACTTGCACCTGGGCCCCTGTTCGCCCCGCTATCTCCAGGGCCGTGCAGGGAAACGATCCGCCGCCGATGCAGAGAACCCGGTCCCAGCAGGAAATACAGCCCAGCCTGATTTCCTGTTCCACCGTCCGACGATAATAAAGCCGGTAAATATTAAATAAACGCGGGAACAGGGCCAGCATTTTTTCAAGCTTTTTGGTCAATTCCAGGATAGTTTTTTTCGGAGCCATTTTCCCTCCAAAAATATGAGTGAAATAAATATATGTGAAATCTGATATTTACAGAACGGTCATGGCCAACCTGACGGCCTGGTTAAACACCCCGGCAGCCAGGAAAGCAAAAACAATGGTGAAAAGAGCCAGGGGAACAGCAATTTTTGCACCGAATTCCTTGATGAGTACCGCCAGCACTGAAAGGCAGGGCAAATAGAAAAGAGCCACGATGGAACCCACAATCAGCTGCAAAGTGGACAGGTTTAATTCCAGGAGGGGAAGTACGGCCAGCTCTCGCCGAACGATGCCCAGCATCAGGGCCAGGCTGGCTTCTGCCGGCAAACCCAGCCAGCTGACCACCAGGGGTTCTATATAAACGCTCACATAGTCCAGCACGCCGGTTTCAGCAACCAGGGCGGCAAAGCCTATACCCAGAAACATAGGGACCTGCGCTTCGAGCATAAAATGACGGGTGCGCAACCAGATTTTATTGAACAAAGCATTCCGGTCGGGCTTCAACAGGTTGGGTATTTCCAGCAGCATGGGTTCGGCCTGGCCGGGGATCAGGCGGTTCATCACCACTCCGGCACCTACAATGGCCGCAAAAGAGAGCATATAAATAAATAACAGGGCAAATAAAGACTGGTCTCCCAAAAGAACAACGAAAGCTCCCGTTTGAGCTGCACAGGGGACTGCCAGGGCGACCACAGCCGTTACGATGAGGCGCTCTTTGTGGCTGGTTGCGGCCCGTGTACCCAGCACAGCAGGTACAGCACAGCCGTAGCCCAGGATAATGGGGATAATATTACCGCCCTGCACCCCCAGGCGCCGGAGCACACCATCCACCAGCACGCCCAGGCGGGGTAAAAACCCGCTGTCTTCCAGGATGGAGAGAACCACGTAAAACAGGAACACATAGGGCAGGATTAAGGCAAAAGGCCACTCGAACCCTTTTACCAGCATCCCGTACTCCCCCACCAGCACATTAAATAAAAGTCCCTCGGTAATGAAAAGGGAAACAAAGGATCGGATCAAGGGAACCAGCAGATCGTTAATCAAGGGCAACAAAATAAGGGCTCGAAGCCCTTTTCCGCCACCCACGACAACCCCCAGGGATGCAGCAAGCACCAATAAGGCGATGGGTATTCCTGGGAAAGGCTGCAGGGTTAAATCGCCCAACTTCTCCAGGAACGTAGGGTGGCGATGCCCCACTTTTTGAACTTTTTTGACTATTCTGCCTACCTCTTGCCAGTAGTCGTCGTCGCTCAAAGAAACCTCAATACCATCCGCATAAGCCCCGTCGGCTTTTTTCCAGGCTTCTTCCAGAAGCTCCTGCAAGCCGATGTTTCTTATGGCTACCGTTGATATAACGGGGGCGTTTAGTTCCCGCTGCAAAGCCTTTACATTTATTTCTATTCCCCGACGCTTTGCCACATCAAACAGGTTCAGGGCGAAAACAATGGGGATCTTGTGTTCTTTTAACCAGAGGGCCAGGTTTAAATTACGTTCCAGGTTGGTGGCATCCAGTACGCATACGACCACGTGAGCCCCTTCACTTAAAAGTTTTACTGCAACCTTTTCCGCTTCTGAGCTGGCAGACAGGGAATAGGTTCCCGGAACATCGATCAAGGTGGCCTGCTTGTCCTGGTAATTTACCGTTCCCCGGGTGAAACTTACCGTCGTACCGCTGTAATTGGCTGCAAGCACTTCTCTTCCCGTAAGCTTAGAGAATATAACGCTTTTTCCCACGTTGGGATTCCCCATGAGCAGGATCTTTATTTTGTCTTCCGCATCGTGTAGTGCTTGATTGTCTTCAGCGTGACAGCGCAAACATTACACCTCTTTTACGACGATCTGCGCGGCAAGGTTTTTATCCAGGGCAATATTTCTCGTTCCTGCTTCAATCACGATGGGACCTCCCCAGGGCTGTTTGCATATCACCGAAATGCACATCCCTTCCTGCAAGCCCAGTGCTTTTAACATGCGTATGGCCGGTAATTTTTCTATAATACAGCGGTTTTTCTTTTTCAATTGACACAAGGACATACTGGCTCACCTCTCGCAGTAAAATTGATATTCATTCTCAAAAACGGGCCAGAAAAAAGGGCCCTTCTAATTTGAGACTAATTCTCATTTCCGTTATCTATTATATCCGCGCTTTGCGCAGAATGTCAAGTAAAAAATTTGACCCTTTCTTTGTTATGCGATAATGCACCTTGAAATTGGGAATTTTTTGGAGTGTCACGGCGGTAGCAGGGGGACAAGGTTGTTGATACCTTGAAAGAATTAAAAGCTGGGTAAGAACGTACAAAAGGTCCGGGGCAGCGTTAACCCCCCTTCCCCTGGCTCCCTTGATTTAAAAACATTCTCTTCAGGTGGGTTCTCTGGAATAATAATCCAGGATGGCCTGATGCAGGGCTCCTGTTCCAAGGTTGGAGCAGTGCATTTTGGCCCGGGGAAGGCCTCCCAGAGCCCGGGTAATATCCCGATCTTTTATTTTGATGGCGTCAACAATAGTCTTTCCTTTAGCCATTTCAGTCAGCACACTGCTGGTTGCAATGGCAGCGGGGCATCCCTGGATCTGAAATTTCACTTCGTTAAGCTGACGGTCTTCCACCTTAATGTAAATGCTCAGGTAGTCCCCGCAGCGCGGGTCTCCAATGGTTCCTACACCGTCAGCATCGGGAATAACTCCAACGTTTCGCGGGTTGGAAAAGTGGTCCATCACCTTCTTGTTGTACATAGCAACCCCCAGTATTAAAAAAAAGATGAGGAAGCACGGGGACGGTTCTCTTGCTTCCAAACTCACTTTGGAAGCACGGGGACGGTTCTCTTGCTTCCAAACTCACTTTGAGTGCGCCAAAAAAGGAAGCAAGA
>SKMY01000256.1 GCA_007120815.1 Syntrophomonadaceae bacterium
ATTCATCGACAGATACGACCTGGCTTGAAGTATCCCAGGCACTAAGATCGCTGGGATATTCTGACATGGAAATCGTTCGAGCTAAACGGGCACTCCCGATAATAGAAGACGCTTCAGTTGAACTATTATTTCGAAAAACCCTCGCAGCTTTATCAAAAAATAAACAATAACGTATCGTTTCTGGAGGCATAGAAGAATGGACGAGCAATATGAAGAGCGTATTGTTTCTTCTCGGGTAAAAGGAGACGAAAACCAGTACGAAATATCTCTACGGCCCGAAACATTTAAAGACTTCTTGGGGCAGGAAAAACTAAAAGAGAAATTTAGTATATATGTCAGCGCTGCAAAAGGAAGAAAAGAGGCCCTGGACCATGTGCTCTTGCATGGCCCCCCGGGGTTGGGTAAGACAACCTTGGCCTACATTATTGCTCGAGAGATGGGCGTAGATATAAAGATGACTTCAGGCCCTGCCGTTGAAAGGCCGGGTGATCTGGCTGCATTGTTGACAAACCTAACAGAATATGACATCCTTTTTATAGATGAAATACATAGATTGCAGCGTAGTGTGGAAGAAATATTATACCCGGCCATGGAGGACTTTGCACTGGATATTATGATTGGTAAAGGACCAAGCGCTCGTTCATTACGCCTGGAGCTATCTCCTTTTACCCTCATTGGAGCAACAACTCGGGCCGGTCTGCTGTCTTCCCCCCTGCGGGATCGTTTTGGTATCATAGAGCGTCTGGATTTTTATTCTACAGATGACATATTCAAAATCGTGGAGCGGTCTTCCCGGCTGATCAATGTGGAAACGGAGAGCAAGGGTGCCCTGGCGATCGCCCAGGCTTCCCGGGGTACACCCCGGATCGCGAATCGGCTACTGAAAAGGGTACGTGATTTTGCTCAGATCCGGGCAAATGGGATCATTACGGAGCAGGTTGCCAAAGAAGCCATGAGGTTGCTGGAGATTGACCAAATCGGTCTTGACAGGACAGATTATTTGCTGCTGGAAACCATTATGCGAAAATTTAATGGAGGTCCGGTGGGCCTGGAAACCCTTGCAGCAGCGATAAACGAGGAAGCCGGGACAATTGAAGAACTTTACGAGCCCTATTTAATGAAGATTGGCTTCCTGAATAGAACGAAACAAGGGCGGGTTGCTACAGATAAAGGATACCAACACATGAAGATAAAACAAGAAAAGTATGAACAACAGAAACTTGAATAACAAGGCACGATTATAACAAGGAAGTGAGCACCCTTGACAGAACTTCTGCTGCATGTGTGTTGTGCACCTTGCAGTTTGCTTAGCTGGAAGGTTTTTGAAAAACATTATCAAGTGACCGGCCTTTTTTTTAATCCCAATATTCATCCCTATAAAGAATTTAATAAAAGAAAAGAAACCCTTCGCCAGGTGAGTCAACGGGAAAATCGAAAAATTCTTTTTGAAGAACAGTACCTTTTAAAGCCCTTCTTACAGGGTGTAGCAGGAAAAGAAGACAATCGCTGCCGATTTTGCTACGAAATGAGATTAGGACATACCGCTCGAAAAGCAAAAGAACTGGGATTTGAGCACTTCTCAACAACGCTGATAGTCAGCACATATCAAGACCATGATCTTATCCAACAAACTGGAGAGTCAATAGGTGAAAATCTCGGCCTGCGCTTTGTTTACAAGGATTTGCGCATCATGTTTAAAGATAGTATCGCCCTGGCCAGAAAACAGGACATATATACCCAGGGATACTGTGGTTGTATTTATAGCGAAAAAGAAAGATATGATCGCCAATAGAACGGGGTGCTACGATGTTTGAGCCTGATAGCCCAGGTAAACTGCTGCTTTTTTTGGGAATCATTATTGCGTTTACTGGTCTGATATTTATCCTTTTTGGGAAATTCGGATTAGGCCGGTTGCCTGGTGATATCATAATAAAAAGGGAAAACCTGACGATATATTTCCCCATCACCACTATGATTCTGGCAAGCATTGTTATCTCTCTGGTCCTTTACTTTTTTAGAAGATTTTAGTATATAAAACCGGTTGTTGGTGCAGTCGCCCGGGTGTATGACTGAATTAAAGGGGTGAACATTTGTATGGTATGTCTTGAAAGACGTTGTCATTTGTTCTTTTTAAAAGTAATTGTAATTCTGGGTGCCTTATTATTAATCACGACCTCCTCAGGGAAGGCTTTGGACGATCGTAAATTACTCAAAGTTGGGATTACCCTGGAAGATCGTTTTATTGAAGTTTCATTTGATGAAATGTACAGGCTTTTGGAGCAGGCAACTGGAGAGGAAATTTCCATGCTTCCGGGAAGACATACTTTTTTTGTTACTGAAAGCGGTATCTGTGTTGTGGATTTTAAGGGTAGAACGGTGGGCGTTTATGGTGGGCCTCTTTATCTTAAGCCTGATAGAACTCTTTTCGACCAATCGTCCTTTATTTTACATAATGCAGTAAAAGGGGAAAAATATCGAGGAGCCTTGATCATTCAGCAGGGCAGCAATAACCATATCGAAGCAATCAATGTTGTAAGCTTAGATTCTTACGTGCGTGGAGTGGTCCCCCGGGAAATGCCTGCTTCATGGGGCAACTATGGGGGTATGGAGGCCTTAAAGGCTCAAGCTGTAGCTTCCAGAACATACGCGTTGTATTACCAAAAACAAAGCCGTCACAACGGGTATGACCTCTGTGACACGCAGCACTGCCAGGTGTATGGGGGAAAAAGTTGTGAAACGGAAAATACAAACCGGGCGGTTGATGAAACGTCAGGAGAGATACTTCAATACCAAGGCCGAATTATCGCCCCTTACTACCATGCGACCAATGGAGGGTTTACGGAACTTGCACAAAATGTTTGGTCTGAATCATTACCCTATCTTCAAAGTGTACACGATCCATATGACGACCCGGCTAACCCTAAAAATATCAGGAATATGGTGATACACAACCAGGCCAGATGGGAAACCAGTCTTTCTATAAGTGAAGTAGAACATCGATTGGCATCCAGTAACAACAGGAGTGGTTCCATCAACCATTTAAAAATTGCCTCATTGTTCCCAAGTGGTCGGGTTAATGAGCTTCAAATAAGCCTTGCTGGTGGGGATAGCGTATCTTATTATAAAGAAAGCGCCCGTACCGTGTTGGGCTTAAGAAGCCAGCTGTTTCATATCCGAGAGACGCTGGAAGACCGGGTATGGCTAAGTGGTCGCTCTTCAGGAATCGATAGAAAGGAAAATGTGACTGAGTTAGAAGGTAAGTGGGTCATTAATGCTTCAGGGGAAAGAAATATGCTTATTGGAGATACGTTTATTGCCCGGGGTGCATCCAGGGAAATGCAAGTACCCCAAAAATCTGTTATTGTTGAAGGATATGGATG
>SKMY01000102.1 GCA_007120815.1 Syntrophomonadaceae bacterium
ACCTTGGTTGGGTTTGTGCAGCGGAATGAAACCTGAAAGCTATTCAAAGGGTTAAGTGGGTGGTTATTTATTGAAAACTCGGGGCAATCGCCGTTATCTTCTAGCCGTTCTAATTATTTTCCTGCTCTTCACGCTGTTCATCCTGGAGACGAATATTATTCAACGCATGGTCTATCCGTTCCACTACAGGGAAATCATTGAGGTGGAAGCCCATAATAATGACCAGGACCCGCGGCTTATTGCGGCAATCATTTGGGTGGAAAGCCGTTTTAAAAAAGATGCCCGTTCATCAAAAGGTGCTATGGGCTTAATGCAAGTGATGCCAAAAACAGGGCGTTGGGTTGCAGAACAGGCTGGCTTTACGCTAAATTCTGATGATTCCTTGATGGAACCCCAGGTAAATATTGCTATCGGCACCTGGTACTTTCAAAAGCTCATGAAAACCTTCGATGAAAATATGTATGCCGCCCTGGCGGCATACAATGGTGGGCAAGGCCATGTAACCCGGTGGTTGGAATCTGAGGTATGGGATGGAACACTGGCAAACGTTGACGCTATCCCTTTTCCTGAAACACGCCAATTTGTCATTAAAGTAGATAAAACGTATCAACGCTATAAAGAATTGTATAACTGATAAAACAAACCAGGAGGTAATTATTATGCACACTGTTACATTGATCCCCGGAGACGGTACAGGCCCTGAAATATCTGATGCAACAATCGCAATTTTAGAGGCGGCAGGGGCACCAATTCGCTGGGAAAAGAAAGAAGCAGGGTTAAGTGCTTACGAGAAATACGGTAGTGTACTGCCTGAAGATGTCCTGGACTCTATTAAGCGCAATAAAGTGGCATTAAAAGGACCCCTGACAACCCCCGTGGGGACAGGTTTCCGAAGCGTTAATGTGGCTCTTCGTAAAGAACTCGACCTTTATGCAAATTTACGACCGGCAAAATCGTATGAAGGGATTAAAAGCCGATATGAAAACATCGATCTTGTGGTGGTGAGGGAAAACACCGAGGATCTTTACGCCGGAGTAGAGCATATGGTTGGCGATGACGCAGCAGAGAGCATAAAAATAATTACCCGTAAAGGGTCGGAACGGATTGCCCGGTTTGCTTTTGAGTACGCGGTTAAGCACAACCGCAAAAAAGTGACCGTCGTACATAAAGCAAATATTATGAAATACACGGACGGCCTTTTTTTGAACGTAGCCAAGGAGGTATCGGAAGCGTATCCTCAGATAGAATTTGAAGATCGTATCGTGGATAACATGTGCATGCAGCTGGTTATTAAACCCCAGCTATATGATGTCATGGTTATGCCAAATCTTTACGGCGATATTATTTCTGACCTTTGTGCCGGGCTGGTCGGGGGTTTAGGTGTAGCCCCTGGAGCAAATATCAGCAAGGAAATTGCCATATTTGAACCGGTTCATGGAAGCGCGCCCAAGTACGCCGGAAAGAATAAGGTAAATCCCACGGCCATCTTACTCTCATCGGTCATGATGCTGCATCACCTGGGGGAAGGGGTTATTGCAGAAAAAATCGAGCGTTCCTTGGCAAAGGTTCTGGCCGAAGGCAAGCGTGTAACGTATGACCTGGGGGGTCAAGCAGCCACTTCGGAAATGGCCCAAGCGATTATTGATGAACTGTAAAGAAAAAAACCCTGCATTATTTCTCAAAAACTCTAAATAATGGCAGGATGGGTGAGCAGTCTTATCGAATATATACTGTGTCTAAATGCTATTTTATCTGCCAAAATCCCGAGACGGGATCAGTGAAAAAAGAAATGACTACTCATGAAAGGGGGAAAAGCTTTGTCAATTACCAAGGCAAGTATAGTGTCACAAATAACTGAAAAAACCGGCTTGACAAAGAAAGATGCGTCGATGTTCCTTGATGCGTTTATGGAAACAGTTGAAGAGTCATTGGCCAAAGGAGATAAAGTTCAGCTGGTCGGGTTTGGAACGTTCTTGGTCAGGCAGCGAGAGGCAAGAGAAGGACGAAGTCCTGCAACGGGAGAAAAGATTCAGATACCTGCTTCAAAGGTGCCTGTTTTTAAGCCGGGCAAGCGGTTAAAAGACAAGGTGAGCCTGTAACGACAAGCAAAAGGGGTTGTCCCAAAAAACTTTTGGACAGCCCCTTTTTATTTGTTAAAAAACCCAGCATTACTCAAGAATGCGCCCGTCGGCTTATTTCTTTGAAGGCTTTAACCAGGCCGTAACAACCAGTTAGCATCATATCGCCAAAAGGATTTGCCGAGTGATAATTTAAATCAGCGGCGATACATCGCCTTGGGCCGGTGACTCCGACAAATTGAAATCCCCTCGGCAGGTTTTTCACGACACTGCAACCGTGCCCACCATCAGAAAAAACGTCTTCATGGGTTAGTTCGCCTTGGCGCAGCTTGTTGATCATATGAAACAGCTTTTCTGCACTCATTAGCCGGGTATGATGCTCAAAAATTCCATAGATCCGCTTTTCTTTTACAAGGGCGGCAAAGGTATGCTGATTACCGATATTCACGATAACTGCTCCACGTAGGAGCTCTTTTTTTATGAATGGATCCAGTGTGGCACCCCATATCGCTGCCGAGCAGGTATCCATTACCATGGCTCCCGGAGCTTGCTGCTGAACCGACTTCATCCGTGTCATATGGGCAGGAGGAACCAGGTAGGCCAGTTGGTCCAGTTCCCCCCCGTCGAGAAGGAACGATTCCCAGTGTTTAAACCGGAATAACCGGTTGCTAACGCCCGGGGGCGCTTCACCGTGGTCCTGGACAGCTACAGCAACTTCTTCGGGCAGATCGATACCATAAGGACTCAGAGTTTGCCGCAATGTTTCCATGTCCAGATCTTTCATTTCAACACAGCAAAGGTTTTCTTCTTCAGGCCGATCAGTTACCAGGACGACACCTGTTTCCTGAACCTTGTTAAGATCATCGTTTATCGTTTTTGCAGCTTCAGGCATGGCATAGACAGGTAGATTTTTCTCCAGATGTTTTTTAATAGCCCTGGTGGATTTTCCGCCTCCCATAATTGTGCCTGCAATAAAAAGCGCCTGCTTCTTTTCTGTGGCCTGCTCAATTTTTTTGCTCACGATTACGGTAGGGGATGGAAGAACCAGCTTGATAAAATTTTCGGGGTTTTTCCATCCTTCATAAATTAATATATCCTGCGTGCCTCCGCCAATATCCACGGCCAATATTCTTCTTTCTTTATTACGTTCCACGTGATTCACCTCGAAAACAGTATATCTAGAAGCAGGATAAAAGTAAATAGGGGCGATGACATCTTTAGGTGAATTCCAAGAACACACCCGGAGTATTATCGACATAAAGCATAAATTTCTAATGATTGGAGAGGATTA
>SKMY01000080.1 GCA_007120815.1 Syntrophomonadaceae bacterium
AGCCCCGCCGACAATATTAATGTGAAGGTCGTAGTTTTCTATATCCAATCCTGAAATTGATCGCAAAACCGTGGTTGCGTTAAAGACCGAGTCCCTTGCCATTTTCCCCGCTGCCTCGTTAAATCGGATTTTGCCCCTGCCTTGTTCTGTCGCAGGAAAAGCAACCGCTTCAACTTCCAAAACCGAGCCAAGGTAACCGGAAGCAGCCAGGGCAAGAATTCTGCCGATCTGGGCCGTATCGTTCTTGTTGGGAAATCCCAGGGGAGTCATCCGGTTCCCACGAATAGCTTCCTGAACCAGCTCTGCCGAAATCATGACCGCGTTTTCTTCCGACACGGAGCGATTCGAACGCGTGTTTTTGCCCTGGTTCTCTCTCTTTTCTTTGACGTTCAAGGTGTAAAGGGCCATACCGTAAGCATCGGCCAAAATACTAACAGCCTTTCGGCCTTCACTGGTATAGCGGGCAATGGTATCCGCAGCTTCTTGCATGACGTCTACATGCAATTTCTCAGCCGCGTTTATGACGATTTTCTTAATATCTTCGGGTGAGAGGGGTTCAAAGTAAACCGCGCTGCACCGGGAACGCAGGGCAGCAGGAAGGTGTTCGGGATGCCGCGTTGTGGCGCCGATTAAAATAAAATCTGCCGGGGCTCCGTCTTCAAATAGCTTATGAACATACTTGGGAACTCGGGTGTCTGACGGGTCGTAATATGACGAATCAAAGCTAACTTTTTTGTCCTCCAACACTTTCAGAAGCTTATTCTGCAGCAGGTTGTCCATTTCTCCAATTTCATCGATAAACAATACGCCGGCATGGGCTTCAGTAACCAATCCGGGCTTGGGTTCGGGAATGCCATCATCGCTAAAATCTTTTTTAGCACCCTGGTAAATCGGATCATGAACAGAGCCCAGCAGGGGATTCGTGGTTTCCCGAGGGTCCCACCGCAAGGTGGTCCCATCTACTTCAATAAAGGGCGCATCGGGTTGAAATGGTGTTTGCTGCATGTCTTTGGCGGCTTGCAGAGCCAGCCGGGCTGCAGCGGTTTTTCCAACACCGGGCGGACCATAAAGAATGATATGTTGAGGGAACGGTGAAGCCAGTTTGGACATCAACGCCGCAATGCCCGAGTCCTGTCCAATGATTTCAGACAGGGTTGCCGGACGTAAAAATTCCATAGCCGAACGTGAAAGCCCCTTGGACCACTTCTTTTCAAGTTGGGCATATTTCTTGAGTGTCTGGGAGTTTTCCGGTCCTGTTTCTTCTTTAAGCAGCTGCTTCCTGACTTCCTGAATGTACTGTTCGTGTTTTTCCTGGAGTTTGTAGCTAATCTTTTGCTCTATGGATTCGTCCAGGCTTCGCCGGGCCAGGGTTTCGGCAGCGCGATCTTCCAGCTGGATTAATATGTCCGGAATATCTTGGAGCCCTGGATCCTTACTCAGTGTCGGATCTTCAAATACCATGCGCTGTAATCCCAGCACGCGCTTTTCTATTTTTTTTGAACGGATGTAATTCAATGCTTCAAATTTTGCCGCTTTTAAAACAAGCTTGTCCGCGCCATACATGTCTTTTAAAAGTTTAAAGATAGCGCCGACTTTTTTGTTCATAGCCTCCCGGGACATGTCCCGTGATTTTTCACAATTTTCCTGCTGCATGATAAAACCAGCCAACACCATGTCGAATTAGTACACGGTGTTGGCTGAGCCTCCTCTCCTACTACGCTTCTGGCTCCACTAGAACCGTTATGCTGGCTGTTATTTCTGGATGTAGTTTAATTAAAACATTGTGTTCACCCAAGGTTTTTATGGGTTCTTCCAGGGCAATCTTTTTCTTGTCCAGCTGAACCCCGCTTCCAGCCAGCAACGCCACGATATCTGCCGACGTAACCGAGCCAAACAGTTTTCCGCCTTCACCCGTTTTGGCTTTTATGGTTACCGTTTTGCCTTCAATTTTGTCGGCTACTTTCTTAGCTTCCCCCGACTCTTTTGCTGATTTACGAGCCCGGGTTTTTTCTTTCATCTCCAGGTCCTTCAGGCGTCCTGGTGTGGCTTCCAAGGCCAGTCCCTTGGGGATCAGATAGTTGCGAGCGTAACCCGAGGTCACTTCCTTAATCTCGCCTTTTTGACCCGTGTTGGGAACGTCTTCAATGAAAATGACTTTCATACCCATCGACTCCTTTGTTCTCTAATGGTATTAATTCAGCGGAGAAAAACGTTTTCCTGCCTTATCGGGCACTGCTTTTATCTTCCTGAATAACAAATTAGCGGCAACCCTGTCGAGCCATCGCCAGTTGCCGCCAGCCGTATAAAAACCGTGTGTTGGTGCAGCCCAACCGGTATTCAAGCCACCGGGGACCACACCACGGGCGGTGCTCTCGCACCCGGTTCAGGGTAGAATTAAAGAAAAAGCAAACGACACCATCGGGCAGAAAAACCCTTTCCACCCCAGTCGTTTAGGGCTTAACAGAGTCAAGTCTTGGCGGTTACTACTCGGACGTATAAGGCAACAAGGCCATCTGGCGCGCCCGTTTAATTGCAACGGTTAACTGCCGTTGATGTCGGGCACAGTTGCCGGATATACGACGAGGCAAAATCTTCCCCCGCTCTGTGATAAAACGACGCAGTTTTTCACTCTGCTTGTAATCTATAGACTGAATTTTATCGATACAAAAGCTGCATACTTTCTTTTTGCCTTTACGTTTTTCCCGACGCATCGCGTATGATCCTGCTTCTTCTTACATAAACCTGCAGGATCCTTTTCCCTCCTTTCCTAACTTCTACACTTTATTGTTCAATCTGACAGCCAGGCCCCTTTAGGGCCTTGGGCAGGGGACAGAAATGGGTTTTCTTACCCGATCCACTCAGTTGGAGGAGATCCGCCTTCCCTGTAGCGGCGACTATGTCAAGCGGCTAAAAGCGCCTGGTGAAGTGAAAACTTAAAGCCGGACCCGGCGGGCATGGGCGCCCGCCGCCTGCAACCCGCAGCAGGACGCTTAAGTTTGCAGGTCGGCCGACGGGAAGCTTAAACTTAAACCCCCGGCGCTTTTAGGCGAAGAGCAATCGGAGCCGATACCTGGGAGCTGAAACGCCATTCTTTCTCATACTAAAAGGGCACGTCATCTTCTTTTACTTCTACATCGTCCCCACCTGCAAAGGGATCATCCGAAAGGCCCGGCCCGCTCCCACGGCGGTCCAAAAACTGGACACTTCGAGCAACGACCTCTGCGGCGACTCGACGAATGCCTTCCCTGTCTTCATACGACCGGATTTGAAGGCGTCCTTCAACAGCACATAGACTGCCTTTTTTTAGATAGTTAGCAATGTTTTCCGCTTGCTTTCTCCAGGCAACGACTCGAATGAAATCCGCCTCTTTTTCGCCTTGCTGGTTTGGAAATGGCCGGTCAACAGCTATGGTAAAGTTGGTTACCGCAACCCCCTCGGAAGGGGTATACCGCAGCTCAGGATCTTGGGTCAAGCGGCCGATTAAAATCACATTGTTTAACATGGTATCACCTCAAAACAGTTGGGTCTAACGCCTCAAGATGAGGTTTCAAAGCCCGATTTTATTCAGGTTTTTCTTTTGCTTCTTCTTCAACAACGGGTTCTTCAACTGCAACGGGTTCTTCAACTGCTGCGCCTTCTTCCGGCTTTGCCTCTTTTTCCGTTTTGGGTTCAATAACGACTTTTTCTTCGTCTAACCGCAGAATCATGTAGCGCAGGTACCCTTCATTCACTTTAAAAAAATGTTCCAGGACAGGAACAATCGAGTGTTCTGCCTGGACATTTATCAACATGTACACGCCTTCTTTGTAATCATCAATTTCATAAGCAAGACGCCGCTTGCCTACTTTTTTTTGAGAAACAATTTCTCCGCCTGTGCTTTCAATGGTGCTGTTTACCTTCTCAATTGCGCTCTCAAGAAGTTCTTCGCTATCAAAGTCCGGCTGAATAATGTACATAACCTCGTATATGGCCATCTTTCTCACCTCCCTTCGGACTAAAACGGCCCCTCTCAGTCGAGAGGGACAGGGATCATTCGTGGTTATCATAGCATACAACCCCGGGTAAAGCAACCCTAACAAAATTCCACGGAAAACGACGAATTTATTTCCCGGGCAATAATGCCTCTTTTTTATTTCTAAAATACTCAAGTAAACTTCTGGCAATGCCGGCCAGGGGGGTCGAAAGGACCATCCCTAAAAACCCGGCCAACTGCTGTCCAATGAGCAGGCAAATAATGACGGTAATTGCCTTAAGTTTAACGGCTCGACCCAACAGGAGCGGAGAAAGGACAGCGCCATCCAACACTTGAACGCTCACGTAAATAAGAACAATCACAAAGGTGGAAGGTGTTAATGGGGAGAAACTCAGCAAAACGGCGGGTATGGCAGCCATGTACGGCCCAATGTATAAAATAATGTTAAAAACCCCGGCCAAAATGCCCAGAAGAAGCGCATAGGGTGCGCCAAAAAAGTGCAGCAGCAACCCTGTAATGATCCCCACAGCGGTACAGCGGACGATATTTCCACGAATATAACTATTAAAGTTTAAATCGATCATCCCGATCATATCCTCTGCCAAACCCTTATATTGATCGGGAACCAGTTTCATAGCCGTACTGCGAACATTATGAAAATCGTAAAGCAGGTAAAATACAATAAACATAATAAAGAAAATGTCGACCAGCACAGCTACAACAGAAAGGCTGAACTGGGCAATTTCATCAATTAAAGGCTGAATGTTAGCCGGAAGCTCCATAATGGATTCCATGTATTCCGCACTGATATTAAATGTTGCCAGGTAATCAATAAACTCTTCCAGGTAACCCTGAAACTGAAAAATTAAAAAAGGCATGTCACTTAATATATCTTGAACTTCTTGTTGAACAATGGGGAAAATAAGTCCTATAATGGTCGTAATAACAACCATGAGCAAGATAAAGGTTGTTACAACCGATAGGAAATGAGAAAACCGCAGTTTTGTTTTAAAAAATTCGCTCACCGGGTAGAGCGCATATACAATAACCAGGCTAATAACCAGGAGCTGGATAACCCAGGATATTTTGTTCACGAACCAGATAAACCCTATAATGAAAAAGACAACAAATAATATTTTCAAGTAGCTTTTAAAATCGATGTCGGTTTTTTTTGCGTTCCTTGGCTGCATGTAATATCCCTCACATCAATAGTTCGGATACATATTCCAGTGAAACAGGTTGTTTCTTAACGCCACGGCCCTTTAGGACGGAAACAGGGTATGGAAAACCGTCCAGGCAAGAAAGCGCCACCCACCTAACCGGGGAGCAGAATGTCGCACAGAAATTCCCCACCTCCCTGCTTTGGTGGTGGGGGTTAAAATATCCGTGCTTTAAATACAACGGCTATATACTCTATGCCTTGAATCGGAAAAATAGTACATCTCCATCAGTAATAATGTAATCTCTGCCTTCCATTCGAAGCAAGCCCTTTTCTCTGGCAGTTACCAGGCTGCCCGTTTTTATCAGATCGTCAGAATGAATGACCTCAGCTGCGATAAAACCCTTCTCCATGTCGCTGTGGACTTTCCCTGCACCTTTTTTTGCCGTGGTGTTTTTTACAACGGACCATGCCCTGGCCTCATCACCTTTTACTGTAAAGAACGTAATCAGGCCCAAATAATCATACCCTAGTTTAATCAATCGTTCAAGGCCTGTTTCTTCTAATCCATATTCTTCCTGAAACAAGGTTTTTTCATCGGGATCCAGCCCTGCAAGCTCTGCCTCCAATAACGCGCAAATAGAAATAGCCGGCGCGTTGTACTTATCTTGAATTGATTTAGCCACCTGGCATCCCTCAAGCTGGCTGAGTTCGCTTTCATCGGTATTAATGATATAGACCACGGGTTTACTTGAAAGCAGCTGCCACCGCTTCACAACGGCCGATTCTTTTGAAGAAACGGCCATGGTTCTCATGGGCAAACCCTGGTTCAAATGTTCAAAGGCCCGCTCGATCAGCGCTTGTTCCGCCCGGGCCTCTTGATTGTTGGCTTTTACATCATATTCCAGCTTAGCTGTACGTTTTTCCAACGATTCCAGGTCAGCCATATTGAGTTCCATTTGAACAATTTCAATATCCCTGTAAGGATCAGGTTCTCCCGGGAGATGAGAAACATCAGGAGATTCAAAGCTCCGAACGACATGAAGCAGCAAGTCCATTTCCCGAATATGCCCCAGAAAACGATTTCCCAGCCCTTCTCCACGGCTGGAGCCTTTTATAAGCCCTGCAATGTCCACAACGGTTAATGTAGCCGGGGTCATTTTTTCACAGTTGGCTACCCTGGCTAAATCATCTAAACGTGAATCGCTGACCGGAACCACTCCCCAGTTCGGTTCAACAGTGCAAAATGGAAAGTTAGCCGCTTCTACGGCCACGCTGGTTAAAGCGGAAAACAGCGTAGACTTTCCAACATTCGGCAACCCGACCAATCCACATTTAAAACCCATGGCGCCTCCTTTTTGGCCTTAGTCCCCTTGAGGTTCTTCCAGTATTTCTTTCACCCGACGTTCGAATTGACCTCGCGGCATAAGTACACTTCGACCGCAACCTTCACATTTAATCCTGAAATCCATTCCGATCCGAATAATTATCCAGGCGTTTGAACCACAGGGGTGTCCTTTTTTCATTTTTACCTTTTGACCCAGTTTATACATTCCGTGACACCCTGCCTTTAAGAAGTCTCATAAAAACGGTCCGGCGCTCAAAGCGCCAGATGATTACAAGAATGGGGCGGAGAATGGTTCCGCCCCATTGCAGTAACTTTTAAGTCAGTGTTTAGACAAGCCGGAGAATGAGTATAGAAAAGAATAGCGTTTCCACTTCCTAAATTATCGGCTCCTAATGTAGCGCTTGACAAAGTCGCCGCTACAGGAAAGCGGACCTCCTCCAACAGGCGGGAAGCGGGTAAGAAACCCATTATCCATCCCCTGCCCAAGGCCCGCAAGGGCCGTGGCGGTTCGCATAAAAGCTAACTCTCCCTAGGCTTGATCCGCTTTATTGAGTTTTTCTATAATCTCTTCTGAGACACTACTGATAGGTTTAGAACCATCAACACTGATATAATTTCCTTTTCGCTTGTAAAATTCAATAATTGGCATGGTTTGCGTGTTGTATACAGTCAGTCGTTCTTTTACAGTGTCGATTGTATCATCACTTCTCTGGTAAAGCTCTCCACCGCAGTGGTTACATATATTTCTCACTTTCGGAGGGTTATGCTTAACATGGTAAGTCGCTCCACACTTTTGACAAACCCGCCTGCCAGTGAGCCTGGCCACCAACTCTTCTTCTGGAACCTCAACATTTACCACCGCATCAATATTCATGCCCAACTCTTGGAGCACTTCGTCCAGTGCTTCCGCTTGTTCCACAGTTCGTGGGAACCCATCCAGCAGGACGCCTTCCTGGCAATCTGGCTTTTGGAGCCGTTCTTTCATAATGCCCACAACGATCTCATCGGGCACAAGAGCGCCTTTATCCATGTACTCCTTGGCTTTTGTGCCCATTTCTGTGCCTTCCTTGATGGCATTGCGAAAAATATCTCCCGTGGAAATATGCGGGATAGAATATTCTTTTGCCAGCATTTCAGCTTGTGTGCCTTTTCCGGCTCCAGGGGGCCCCATTAGGATAATATGCATTGAGCATTCCTCCCAAAATGTTTTGCGGATAACAAACATCCTTATGATTATCTACCCTAGCCATGCTGCATCACGGAAATTCCAGGAATTATTCACTCCGGTCATTTAATGAGCAACCTGGAGCCTATCCGGCAAATTTCTATGTGCAAACAGCTAATCCTGGAAATTAGTTCTCCGCCTTCGGCACAAAATCCTGCCTGTCTAACACATATTTTTCCCCTATCAGGTTATACTGAATACACAAGGCCTGTAATTTCTCGTGTGTCCACATGAGAGAAACATCTTGAGGACTGGAGTAGGAGGCAATAATTGAATATATCCTTAAAAGGACGCCGCCTGACAACCCCAACGGTGACCACCTTAAACCCGGACAAACCAGAAAGTTCACTTTTCTTCGCAAATACACTGGTCCGCTTGCTGGATGAGCTTTCTACGCGTTTCGCTCAACTGGTGGTACTTTGTATTGGAAGCGACCGCTGTACCGGGGATTCGTTGGGACCCCTGGCAGGAAGCGTTCTGGAAGATCTAAATCCCCGGGGATGCACGGTGTTTGGCACAGTTAAGCAACCCGTTCACGCCTTGAACCTCGCACAAACAATAGAACAGATAGATCGGGAATTCTACTTTCCTTGTATCCTTGCGGTCGATGCCTGCCTGGGCAGAAAAGAAAAAGTTGGTTTGCTCGAGATTGGACGAGGGAGCTTAAATCCTGGGGCAGGTGTAAAAAAAGAATTGCCCCCTGTTGGAGATATTTTTATTACAGGCATTGTTAATGTGGGGGGGGCAATGGAATTCATGGTCTTACAAAACACTCGCCTGGGCGTTGTCATACCCATGGCCAATTTTATTGCTAAAGGTATTTTTGAAGCGTTATCCAAGAGTTCATGGGGCCGCACCTATCAATAAACAGGCAAAGAGACAAACAGCTTGAAGTCGGCGTTTCACTTTCGCGGTCTAGGCACCGGTTATAACAGAAGCAGATCTGTTATGGCTTGCTGGCTACTTGCTCTTTAACACCTGTTTTTGTGTCTCCCTGTTTTTTACCGTTGCGTTCATGCTCTAGGTGGCTTTCTCCGGGCTGAAAGTGATCGATGACAGCGGGATCTTCTTCCTTAAGTTTTTTCAGGTTTTTGTTTTTATCATGACCTACCATGTTACAATAGCCTGAAAAGTACCCGCCTTCTTCAATTGAAAGGACCCCTGTTTTTATATTCCCCAGCAAAGCCCCACTACTTAGTATTTCTAGCTTGTTAGCAGCCTCTACATCCCCTTCCAGGCGGCCGGCCAGGGTAACATTGTTCCCTTTTACCTGAGCTTTCACTGTTGCCTCTCCGCCAATAATTACATCACTATCGGCAGCAATCTCTCCTTCAAATAAACCGTCAACCCGAACGGTTCCCTTGGAGTTGAGGTGGCCGGACATAGACGTTTCTTTTCCAATAAAGGTATCCACTTTTCGTGGATCGGTATTTTTGCTCGTTTTAAACATGCCTCTGCCTCATTTCTTTAATAATATATTTCTGCGTTAACTGAAATCTATGGGAAGAAGCTTCGCGGATCCACGGCAATCCCGTTAACATGAACTTCGTAATGTAAGTGTGGCCCCGTACTAAAACCCGTACTGCCCATGTAGCCAATTAAATCACCTTTTTCCACCGACTGACCTTCCGTAACCGCAAAACCGGATAAGTGGGCGTAAACCGTTCGATAACCATAACCGTGGGAGATATTGATGGTGTTTCCCATCCCCCGTCGATAGGTGGCAAGAACAACATTTCCGTCAGCGGTCGCGTAAATGGGTGTGCCTCTTGGACCTGCAATATCAATGCCGTAATGAAATTCCCTGCGTCTAGAAAAAGGTGATAGGCGGGGGCCAAATTCTGAAGTGACTCTACCGCGAGTAGGCCAAATGGATGGGGTTGCAGCCATTTCAAGATTGTAGTCAATAACATCTTCTTTAAGGCGGACAAGGGCGTCATTTAATTCCGGTAAATACCCCTGGAGATGAGAGATATTTGTGCTGTTTCTTTCGATAACGGGGTTTCCGCCCCGACTGGCCAGGAGTCGAACCTGATCATTGTTGGTGGAGAAAGCCTGGAACCCCTCGTTTTCGTTTCCATCCACAGGTAGATCGATTATTTTGCGCACTTCCAGGGTCAGGGACTCCACTTCCTTCATGTATTCCATGAGTTCCTCAGTTTCGCGGGTCATGCGATCGATGTCTTCATGTAAAATCCGGTTTTCCGTTAGAAGACGACTGGTTTCTGCCGGATTGTGTTGGTCATCAAACATTGACTTTAGCCAGACAAATCCGAAAACCAGCCCGGAAACCAATAGGATGCTAATAATCTGGAATAGATAAAGGGGAATTCGTAAATTTAATACCGTTTCTTCATTGTGAGGGATGACCAAGATGGTAAAATACCGATTTTTTTGCTTATCTGACACAGAGAAACGTCCCTCCTTAGGCATGACTGCAGCGGTTGCCCAGGGTGATTGTCGTTACTTATTCAAGCCATGCCAGGCTATTTTGGGGCTCAGGCAGAAATAATGGAACTTAAACAAGGCGCCCCTGCATGAACCTTGATGAATGTTTCACGTGAAACATCATTATTCTTCTTCTTTCAACATTAAGTTTACCAGCCGTTCCAAATCATCCTCTCCATAAAATGATAATTCGATTTTCCCTTCCCGGCTTCCTTGTTTTATGGAGACCTTCGTGCCATAGTGCCGCCTGATTTGCTCTTCAATATCTTTAAGAAGAAGTTGCTGCAGGGTCTTAGGTTCATCGAGGGGCGCATCTGTTTCTTTCTTTTGAGATTTTAGCTTTTGAACGATGGATTCTATTTTTCGCGCGCTCCATTGGTTTTTCACCGCGCTTTGTGCTAACGATTTCTGCTCTTCCAGGCTTTCCAGTACCAGCATAGGGCGCATTTGTCCCGCTGAGAGCTGCCCGTCAACGACGTAATGCTTTAATTCATCATCCAGTGTCAACAAGCGAAGGGAGTTTGTAATAGCCGAGCGGCTTTTCCCCAACCGCTTTGCCAGATTTTCCTGGGTCAATCCAAATTCATCAATAAGCTGTTGATAGGCCAAGGCCTCTTCAATTGGATTTAAGTCTTCCCGCTGCAGATTCTCTACCAGCGTAATTTCCATAATTTCTGAACTGCTGTAATCTTTGATAATCGCAGGGATTTGGCTCATGCCGGCCATTTCTGATGCTCGAACCCTTCTTTCACCGGCTATTAAAATATACCCGTCGTCAGACTTCTGAACGACAACGGGTTGTATAACACCGTATGTAGCAATGGTATCTGCCAGTTCCTTTAGTTTTTCCAGGTCAAAGGCTTTTCTAGGTTGTCTGGGGTTAGGAGAAATTTTATCCAGAGGTATGTCAACGACTTTTCCCAACTGGTCTGTTGTGGTTTCCTCTTCGTGCATATCCGTAAATATTGCCCCTAGCCCTCTGCCTAATCCTTTCACTTGTTTCTTTTTACTCAACGCTTGATCACCTCCCCGGCCAGTTCTTCATATATTTCTGCACCCTTACTTTTGGGATCATAATCAAGGATAGCTTGTCCATGGCTGGGTGCTTCACTTAAGCGGACGTTCCTTGGAATGACCGCTTTGAAGACAAGTTCCCCAAAGTACCTTCTCACTTCATCTGCAACCTGCGAAGATAGGTTGGTGCGGGTATCATACATGGTTAACAATACACCGCCGATTTTTAATGCCTTATTCAAGTGTTTTTTTACAAGGTTTATGGTATTTACAAGCTGGCCTAAACCCTCAAGGGCATAATACTCGCATTGTATAGGCACTAAAACCGCATCAGCAGCGGTCAGTGCATTTAATGTTAAAAGCCCGAGGGATGGCGGGCAATCAATAATAATAAAATCATAAGACGCTCTAATAGGGTCTATAACGGTCCGGAGACGAACTTCGCGGGAAAGGGTTGGAACAAGTTCAATTTCAGCACCGGCCAGCTGGATCGTCGCTGGTATGATATCCAGGTTTTTCAGTTCCGTTTTATAAATAACATTTTTTACGAACACTTCATTAATCAAAGCATCGTAAATACATCCCCTTACCTTATCTTTATCCAGGCCAATCCCACTGGTGGTGTTGCCCTGGGGGTCAATATCCAGCAGCAGTACTTTTTTCCCTTTGCTGGCCAGGTAAGCGCTCAGATTTACCGCGGTTGTTGTTTTCCCAACGCCCCCTTTTTGGTTGGCAATTGCCAGGACCCCTTCCATATCTTCACCTCGTTTACCCATAAAAAATCCAATCACGGTTTTCAAAATATATTCGTGAACCATAAAAGAAGTTCCTTCTCAAAAAAAAATAAAACCGGGGCGATCCGGTTTTATTTGAGCATCATTTGACGGGGCTGGTCGAAATTTGATGCAGCTAATAAAGCTTATTTCCATTTTTAGGAAGGCGTATGCGGACTTCCCAGTATTCTTCCTCCTCGGATTCGCTGACCTGGGGGTTCAACCCCGACCGTTTGATAATTTTTATGGCCTGACGAACCGTATTTAGAAATATGCGTGCATCTCTCACCACAACTTTTTTTTGATTACC
>SKMY01000294.1 GCA_007120815.1 Syntrophomonadaceae bacterium
GAAAGACATCAGTCTGGATGCATCGATCCACTGTTGAACATGTTGGGTGCATTTCCCGTTCGTAAGTTTCAATACTCATCACAACAAGATCACCATAGCCGTTTTTTGTAATAAAAATGGGTTCATTTCTGCTATGGCACAGTTCCGATATTTCTGTTGTATTTCTTAGGTCAGTTATTGGTCTTATTATTGGCATTATAGACACCTCACAATATATATGCACATAATTATAGCATAATTATAACATAATTGTGTGCATTATTCAAACCGTTTATCACTCCGTAACTCCAAGTAGTTTTTTAAACTGAATCTTATATCGGCTCCAGAACCAGCAGCAGCTGGCCTTCCTGGACCGTGTCGTTCACTCTGGCACAAATTTCAACGACCTGGCCGCTGAAAGGTGCGGTTACGGCGTTTTCCATTTTCATGGCTTCGATGTTGGCCACTTCTTCTCCCTTGCGGACAATGTCGCCCACTTTCAGGGCGCCCCTATCCTGGCTGCCGATCCTCCAGAGGTTGCCGTTGATCGGCGAACCTACTTCTCCGGGCTTCAGGGCCATACGGAGCGGTTTTTTTGTGGTCTTGCCGGTTTCTATGGCGTACACCTTGGTCTTGCTGTTAACTTTCATCAGCACATGGATATAGCCGTCATGTTCACCGCCGACCGAAACCAGCTCGATGCAGCAGGGTTTACCCCAGAAATTAAACTCAACTTTGCTGCCCGGATTAAGCAGCCCTTTACGCCAAACATCCGTTGATAAGACAAGAGGGGCTTCACTGTATTTTTCCCGGAATTGAATATACTCAACAGAATCTTTCGGGTGCATCAGGTAAAGGATGAACTCTTCTTCATTGGGCCTCCGGTCCAGGGCATCTGCCAAGGCTTTCCTTGTCTTCTCCATGTTTTCATCGCTTAGCAGTTCCAGGGGAGAGAGTTCGTTACGGCCCTTGACCGATGTTTCCCAGTCTCTGCCGAAAGTGCTCTTGTAAACCCACTCAGCCGGCCAGCCTGCCGGGAGCCTGCCATACTTACCCAGGAGCAGGTTTTTGAAGTCGCTGGAGGCGCCGGAAAAGAGCGCCAGCAATTCATCCTGTTCTTCAGGTTCCATATCTTCAAAGACCTGGTTCTTTTCTTGGACAAACGTTTTGACCAGGTTAATCACGTGCTTTACCCCGGTGTCTCCTTTTTCTTTCTTGTGGCGGTTAATGATACCGCTGCAGGTTGCCCAGGTAATCTGGGAACCCGGTGTCACATCGAAGTACTTAATCATTTTATTGTAGAGGGACATCAGGGTTAATATTTCCGGCATCAGGTCCAGAAAATGCCCTTTTTCTGCTTGTTCGAATGAACTGGGGAAAGCTCCGCCAGGCATGCGGTGTTGGGTCACGCAGTGGTCAAAGCCTCTAAAGGGGGATTCAGCCCAGTCGTATTCCCTGATCCAGCTGCGCACATTTTCCACGGCTGCCTCTGCTTGTGGCCGATCCAGGCGAACAGGGATTCCGGCTTCCTCCAGGCCGGCCTGCAGGCTTAAAATCGGGGCTTGCCCGTAAAAGCGGGCCAATGAATCTTCCTGGACATCTAGTATTTTAACGCCTGCTTTAGCGGCTGCCATCAGGGCCGGCAGGGCCATCCCATCGGTGGTGTGCCGGTGATAGTGAATGACCAGTTCGGGATACTTTTGTTTAATGGCATCCACCAGGCTGCTGATCCGGGCCGGGCTGCCCACACCGGCCATGTCCTTGATGCAGAGAATGATTTCGTCGGTACCGGAGCACAAGCTGACAATTTCATCGGTAACCCCCAGGTAGTACTCATTTGTAGCCCAGTCGGCCTGGGTAAAGCAGATTGCCGGTTCAAAAAGACGGCCCCGTCCCATGACGATCTCGGCTACTGCTTTCATGTTCCGGATATCGTTGAGGAAGGAAAAACAGCGCCAGACATCAATGTCAACATTGGCCACAACATGCCTGATTACATTGGGGGCGTAAGGGCGGTAGCCCCAGAGGTTGGTTTCGCGAATCAGAGTCTGCAGCATCACGTTGGGCATGAGTTGGCGCAGCAGGGCGGTTTCCTCAAAAGGGCTTTCTTTTCTGTTCATGATGCCGACGTGCCATCTGGCCCCGCCGTGACACTCTACACTGAAGAGGCCCATCTTGTTGTAATAGGGAGCCAGGGTTTTTAAGTCGTAAATGCGCAGGCGGTTCTTGTAGTCAGACTGACCGGCATCGCGCATCGAGGTGGATGTCAGGCATACCCCTTCTAAACGTCTAACCTGTTCAACGATTTCTCCCGGCGGCAGGCCCGGTTTAAATAAGTTGGTCTGTTCCATTTAGATCCCTCAAATCCATTTTGGAGTGCCCAGGGCCGATACTTCAGCAACGTAGCGGGCTATTTTCAATAATTCATCTTCACTGTCTTTTTCCTTGAACATTGAAACCAGCTCATCCATGTTTTCTTCGATAAAGCGGGTGGAGTACTCCCCGGCAATAAACCTGGGGTGCCTGATAATGCTGAGCAGCAGGGGGGCCAGGGTTTTGACCCCTTCGATTCGTAAGTTCCTGCTGATTGAGCGGTCCATCACCCGAATGGCCCCTTCCCGGTTCGCTCCGGTGGCTTTAATCAGCATAATTAAAGAGTCGTAATATGGCGGGATTTCAGCTCCTTCATAATAGCCCGGGGAAATCCGCACTGCCGGGCCCTGGGGGGAATAGAGTCTGGTCAGGGTGCCGTAAGAGGGGTTGAAGGTAATCGGGTCTTCGGCATTCAGGCGGGCTTCCAACGCCCAGCGGTTGGGGTGAACCTGTGATTGTTTGAGGGGCAGCGGTTTCCCTTTGGCAATATCGATCATCAGGGCCACGATATCCAGACCGGTTAAGAGTTCTGTGATGCCGTGTTCGACCTGCAGGCGGGTATTCACTTCAAGAAAATAAAACTGGCGGGTTTTTGTATCAAATAGAAATTCTACCGTGCCGGCTGACGTGTAATTAATCTTTTTCATCAGCCGGATGGCAGCGGAATAAAGCTGTTGTCTTAATTCGTCATTCAAGGTTGGGGCCGGTGCTTCTTCGATAATCTTCTGGTTTCGCCGCTGGATAGTGCATTCCCGTTCGAACAGGTGCAGCATATTGCCGTGTTGATCGGCGACTATCTGGACCTCCAGGTGGCGTCCCCGTTCGATATATTTTTCTATCAGAATGGAATCGTCTCCGAAAAATTTCATCCCTTCCGAACGGACTTTGTAGATGGCCGGCTTGATTTCTTGATCGCTTTCAACCTTGAGCATACCTTTGCCGCCGCCGCTGACGGAGGATTTAATCATGATCGGGTAC
>SKMY01000226.1 GCA_007120815.1 Syntrophomonadaceae bacterium
CAGTTGTTTGTTTCTTCAACCCGGGATAAACTGCTTTGTTTTAGCAACACGGGGAAAGTCTACCCCCTTAAGGTTTATGATGTTCCTGAAGCGGGCCGCCAAGCGAAAGGAACGGCTATCATCAATTTGTTACCCCTGGAAAGCGGCGAATACATTACAGCCGTGTTCCCCCTGGTGGAGTTTGGTGAGGCTGATCATATTTTGATGTCCACAAAAAAAGGATTGATCAAGAAAACCCAGCTTCGCGAATATGCCGGCGCCAGGCGCTCCGGTGTCATTGCCCTAGCTTTAAAAGAAGGCGACGAGTTGATATCCGTGCGCCATTTAATCGGCGAAACAGACCCCCACAGCGAGGGAAGCGATGTGCTGCTGGCTTCTTCCTTTGGCTCACTCATTCGATTTCCGGCTGAACAGCTTCGTACCATAGGGCGTACGGCCAGGGGGGTAAAAGGCATAACCTTGTCACCGGGCGAAGACGTCGTAGCCATGAACCTGATGAACCCGGAAAAAGGAAAGACCCACGATTTGCTTTTTGTTACAGAAAAAGGATTTGGAAAGCGTACGAAAACCTCTGATTTCAAGCCCCAAAATCGTGGCGGGAAAGGCGTTAAGGCACTGAAACTGGATGAACGCTCCGGTCGATTGGTCAGCGTATTTCCCGTCCAAAATAACGAGGAATTCCTTATCATTACAGCCCGCGGGCAGGTTATTAGGGAAAAGGTAAACCAGGTTTCCCTGTTGGGACGTTATGCTCGCGGTGTTACCCTGATTCGACTTACTGCAGACGATAAAGTGGTCAACCTGGCCGTGATTAAAAAAGATTGATATTCATCGGAGCGAACAGTTCCATTTAGAGGCGATGAGGAATACGTTATGAGAAACCGCTTTTTTTATCTTTCGGTTATCCTTATTCTCGTGTTATTGGGGTCGTTGATTGTCCAGGTTTCTATGCAAAACGTCAAACGTATCGTAAAACCTTACTCTGAGATTCCCCGTGGGGGTGATGTGGCCGTTATCGGCGGAACCACGGCAGCGTTAATAGCCGCTCTGGTTGCTTCGGAGCATGGGGCTCAGGTACACCTTTTCCCTCAGGGGCAGGAGTTAGGGGGTGATGCGGTTTACTTGATAAATGAAGGGTTGGCTGCTTGGAATACCCCCTCTCAAAAGGCCTGGGAAAATGCGCAAGCAATCGAGGAAAACAGTGAGGAAGAAACCGGGGAGATAAAACTAACCCGGGAATCATTTCACCGCATGCTTCTTGCCCGGGGTGAAGGGATGAATGATCCCCATCTTTTAAATGCTTTTATAGAAAAATCCCCACAATTGCACGCTTGGATGCATCAGCTGGGCATATCATTTGACGTAATGCCCCGGCCGGAATACAACCCCTTCTGGCTTCAAACCTCTACACCCCAGGCCGGTTTGGTTTTTCGGAACAAGCTGCTGGAAAAACTTGAACAGCGATCGGTTTTTATCCAGGAAGAAACCATTCAGGCTATCGAAGTTTCAGAAGAAAACAGAGCTGTAAAAGCGTTAACCCTGCGAAATGAGCAAAGTGAAACCAGTGTATTTTATGTTCAGGCGGTTGTTCTTGCCGATGGGGGCTACAGCAGTGACTTAATGTCCTGGTACGATTACCTGCCCCATCACAACATTGTTAACCTCCGGCCCGGGCAAACGGGCCGTGGAATTCAAAAAGCCGCTGAATTATTTGCCGATGTGGTCCAATCCGATTTCTTTAACCGTCGGATGGTTTTATCCGACTCCCAGTCGGTTCAATATCAACTGCTTCCCAGGAAACCGTGGGAGAACACCTTTCTGGTAAACAAAAACGGCCAGAGCCTGGACTTAAACCTGGCAAAACCGGGTGAAGCCTTTTCATTCATTGTCAACGCGCCGGCCGAAGGGGTCTATATTGGGGTTCCGGAAGAAAAAGCCCTCCCGATGCTTCATTTTTTTACCCGCTTCGAACACTGGGACCAGGCGGTTGAAGCGGGATGGTTGGACCAGGCCCCCTCACTGCAGTTTGCTCCGCCCTACTACCTGTCTCGCGTTCAAGCAGGTGTGGATTTTACCTTAGGCGGGCTTTCTGTTACACCAAAGGGTGAAGTCAGGCGCCGTGGGAGAGTAATCAATGGGCTTTTCGCCGCAGGCGAAATTGCCGGGGGGCTCCACGGTGAAGCCATGGCTGAAGGGATGCCTTTAAGCGAGACCCTGTTTTTGGGGCATTCAGCCGGTGGAGCCGCTGCCGGGTACGCCAGGCGGTAAACCCGCAAAATTTTTCTTTGGCCTTGCAGGAATTTAAAGTCATCATGTCAAAATTTTATTGTCTACAATTTTTGATTTCACTCAGTTTCAAGGTATTCTCATGAACCCATGATCTTCAGAAAGGAGGAGGATAAAGTTTGAGGACAAATAAAAAGGTGGG
This sequence comes from Syntrophomonadaceae bacterium, assembly GCA_007120815.1. The sequence goes on from SKMY01000226.1 coordinate 2,429, forward strand.
TATTACAGATACAACTTTAAGAGACGCTCACCAATCGCTGATGGCTACGCGCTTACGTACTGAAGATATGCTGCCAATCACTGCTGAAATTGATGAAATAGGTTACCATTCACTGGAAGTGTGGGGCGGAGCCACATTTGACAGTTGCATGAGATACCTGGATGAGGACCCCTGGAAGCGTCTTTCGACGCTTAGAGAAAAATTTAAAAAATCCAGGTTGCAGATGCTTTTGCGTGGACAAAATCTCGTTGGCTACCACCACTACCCGGATGACGTGGTGGACGCCTTTATTAAACTCGCCGTAAAAAACGGCATTGATATCATCCGTATTTTTGATGCGTTAAACGATATCCGCAACATGGAAACGGCCATTAAGTCGACAAAAGAGGCCGGTGCTCACGCCCAGTTGGCAATCAGTTACACCACCAGCCCCCTGCACAGCATCGATCACTTTGTTCAGCTGGCGACGGAGCTTGAAGGAAAAGGGGCCGACTCCATTTGTATCAAGGATATGGCCGGGCTCATTACGCCGTACGATGCCTTTGAGCTTTTTAAGAAGTTAAAACAAAATGTCCAGGTTCCCCTTCAACTGCACTCCCACTTTACCAGCGGTATGGCAGCCATGTCTTACCTGAAAGCCATTGAAGCCGGTTGTGACGTGGTAGACACGGCCGTTTCAGCCCTGTCCCTGGGTTCATCCCAACCGGCAACGGACAGCATGGTTGCGTCCCTCAGGGGCACGGCTTATGATACCGGGCTGGATCTCAACCAGATTGCCCGTACCGGGGAATATTTCAAAAAAGTGCGCAGCAAGTATGATATCCCGCTGGACGTGGTTCTCGGGGTGGATACCTCCGTGCTGACTTACCAGATTCCCGGGGGAATGATATCCAACCTGGCA
>SKMY01000255.1 GCA_007120815.1 Syntrophomonadaceae bacterium
GGATATACCGATGATGCCCGCAAACTGATCCTGGGTGGCCCCATGATGGGAATGGCTCAGCCTACGGATGATGTTCCTGCGATAAAGGGGACTTCCGGAGTATTGATCCTCACGGAAGCATTCGTCAAGGATTTCCCCATCGACCCCTGCATCAAGTGCGGCAAGTGTGTCGATGTATGTCCCATGAACCTGATGCCGAACTTTATCGGGTCTGCATCAGAGATGACTGCCATGGATCTGGCGGAAAAATACGGAGCCATGGATTGTTTTGAGTGCGGGTGTTGCACGTATACCTGCCCGGCCAAGCGTCCCTTGGTCCAATGGATCAAGATCGCCAAGGGCGATATTGCGGCCCGCAGGAAAAAGTAGCAGTTAACGAACAGTTAACGACAGTTACAGTTAACGGAGGAGGGATAAGCAAAATGGATAGAAAACTGGTTGTATCTACATCCCCGCACCTTAAATCACCGGAAGATATTCAGAGCATCATGATCGATGTTATGGTTGCTCTTTTCCCGGTGGCATTAATGGGCGTTTTGCTTTTCGGCTACCAGGCCCTAGTAACCATCGTGCTCGCCATGGTCGCGGCCATGGCCACGGAAGCGTTTATTTTACGCAAAGGTTTTTTCGGGGATGGAAGTGCCGCGCTATCGGGTTTGTTTTTGGCTCTGGTTCTTCCCCCAAGCCCCCCGTGGTGGATTACGATTATCGGCTCAGTCGTTGCAATCGCTATCGGCAAGCACCTTTTTGGAGGTATTGGCAATAATATCTTTAACCCGGCCCTGGTGGGAAGGGCAGTTCTTGTTGTTTCCTGGGGCGCGCATATTGCCGGTGATGTATGGTTTCAGCCCCAACCTTTTGCCTTTACGGCAGACATGGTGACCACAGCTTCGCCCCTGGCGACCTATAACGCCACCCTGTGGGACCTGTTTATCGGAACGGTACCCGGCTGTATCGGTGAAACATCAGCGCTGGCGCTGATTATCGGCGGACTTTGGCTGTATTATCGCGGCCACATTGAATGGAGAATACCCGGTGCATTTATTGGAATTGTTTTTATCATGGGCTTGTTTGACGGTGGATTTACCCTGGGCCTTTACCATGTGTTGGCCGGAGGGGTTCTTTTAGGTGCCCTGTTTATGGCAACGGACATGGTTACGTCCCCGGTTACCCAGACAGGTAAGCTCATCTTTGGTTTTGGATGCGGGCTCATTACCATGGTTATCCGCATGTTCGGATCGTACCCCGAAGGGGTTATGTTCGCCATTCTCTTGATGAACAGTTTGACCCCGATTATTGATAACCTGACTTTGCCCAAGAAATTTGGGGAGGTGAAGCAGAGCGATGCGTGATGGCGTAAAAATGGCAGTAGTGCTATTGATTATTGGTGCAGTTTGCGGTGGGTTTTTAGCGGCTGTTAACAGCTGGACGTCTCCCATCATCGCTGATAGAGAGTTTGAAGAATTCCAGCGGACCGTTGGAGCCTTTTTCCCGGAAGTTGAAGATATTGAGGAAGATGAAATTGACGGGGAGGAATTCTTTATCTGTTACGACGGTGCCGGCAACCTGTTAGGGGTTGTGGGGCAGGTGAGAGCCAGCGGCTACGGAGACGACCCCATTCGCTACAATCTGGGTGTGGATGCCGACGGGACCATCATTGGGATGCGCGTTGTTTCCCATTCAGAAACGGCCGGTATCGGTACGTTTATTGAAGACGAGTCCTGGCAGCAGGATCAGATCGTGGGCTTAAGCTTCGATGATCCCATCTCAGTGGGTCAGGATGTTGATGCCCGGTCGGGGGCTACGGTTACCGTACGCGGAATAACCAGTTCGATACGACGGGTTGTCGATGTGATCGGTGATAATTACCTGGGCTTTGAAGTCGAGACCCTGGAAGTTGACGTGACCGCAGTAGCCGACGGTACTTATACCGGAACGGGAACCGGCTTCAAGAGCGAAGTGACCGTAGAAGTGACCGTTAGCGGCGGGGAAATCACCGAGATTGTTGTGCTGGAGCATGATGATACACCGGCTTTCTGGGATCAGGCAGAGGAAGAAACCATTAACCGTATTATTGAGGCCCAAAGCATGGAAATTGATGCGGTTTCCGGTGCCACTGCCAGCAGCATGGGTATTATGGAAGCTGTGTTTGATGCATTGAATTAACGATACGAGGAATTTGGAGGTGAAAACAGATGGCAACATTGACTCAAGAGTTTTCCAAAGGGATCTTAAAAGAGAACCCGGTTTTTCGCCTGTTACTGGGGATGTGCCCGATTTTGGCCGTGACCATAACGGCTATAAATGGATTCGGAATGGGCGTCGCCGCAACCTTTGTCATGCTCTGTTCCAACATCGTTGTTTCCCTGATTCGTAATGTGGTGCCCGCCAGGGTCCGCATCCCGGCCTATATTCTGGTCATTGCCACCTTTGTTACGGTAACCGACCTGGTATTAAATGCCTTTCTCCCGGCGCTGCACGCTGCCCTGGGGATATTTATCCCCCTGATCGTGGTGAACTGCATGATCCTGGGCCGGGCCGAAGGGTTTGCCCGGAAGAACAGTCTGAGCCGCTCCATTATTGATGCCCTGGGCATGGGCGTTGGGTTTACCATTGCCCTGACGGTCCTCGGCATTGTCCGGGAAGTCCTGGGTTCCGGCACGGTGTTTGGTATAAATATTACGGGGACGGCATTTGAGCCCATGGCGGTTTTTGCATCGCCGCCGGGCGCCTTTATTGCGCTGGGCATTCTTTTGCTTCTCTTTAATGTTTTTTATAAGAAATTGGGTATCGAGTAACGCATAAGCCAATCGCAAAGCAAAGGAGGTTTAACCATGGATTTAAACCTGGGGGCAATCATTTTTGTGGCCATCCTGGCGAATAATATCGTTTTGAACCAGTTCCTGGGAATCTGTCCCTACCTGGGGGTTACCAAGCGGATTGAAACATCCCTGGGCATGAGCATGGCCGTTATCTTTGTTATGACCATGGCAGGCATTGTCACCTGGTTCATCTTCAACTTTATCCTGGTTCCGCTGGGACTGGAATACCTGAGGACAATTTCCTTTATCCTGGTCATTGCATCCCTGGTGCAGCTGGTGGAAATTGTTTTGAAAAAAACCAACCCTACCCTGTTTAAAGCGCTGGGGATTTACCTGCCCTTGATTACAACCAACTGTGCCATCCTGGGGGTAGCCATCCTGAATGTCCAGATGGACCATAACATTATCCAGACCATCGTGTACGCCATTGCCGCGGCAGTCGGTTTTACCATTGCCCTGGTGATTATGGCTGGAATACGTGAACGGTTGGAGTTGGCGAAC
>SKMY01000137.1 GCA_007120815.1 Syntrophomonadaceae bacterium
CCACAGACCAGGGTCAGGCCAAGCCAGAGCCCGGAAAAAAAATCGAAGATAACGTCGAGGCCAACCTTTTCCAGGAACTGGTCGAGGATCTGAGCTCCCGGGAGTTGGAAGTGTTAGGGTTGATCAGCCGGGGGTTTTCCAACCAGGCTATTTCTGAAAAACTCTTCCTTTCAGTGGGGACCGTTAAGTGGCATACCAGCAATATTTTTGGCAAACTCGGCGTTCGAAACAGAACCCAGGCTGTGGCCCAGGCGCAGAAACTCAAGCTGATTTCTTGAGCCGTGGAAAAAGCGGCGCTGAAATTAAACACCTGCTCTAATTAAACACCCGGCCCCTGAACAGCCAGCACACTGAACTGCCCCCTGCCAGGTCAACAGTGGAAAAAGTAAAAACCTATTATCTCTCCAGTCACCAGCCAACCAGCAAATGATGGTTGGTGTTTAATTTTATATGCTGCCTGCCGGGGTAGGTGTAAAACCGGGCCGGGTGTTATCGGGCATAATGGCAGGACACCAGATGACCGGGCCTGGTTTCCACCAGCTGCGGTTCCTGCTGAAAACAGATGTCTCCCTTTTCATAACACCGGGTATTAAAACGGCATCCAGGAGGCAGGTTGAGGGGATCCGGCAAGCTGCCGGAAAGGACGATTCTTTGTTTTTTCCCGCTGGGGTCGGGAACCGGGATGGCGGAAAGCAGGGCCCGGGTATAGGGGTGAATGGGGTGGTTGAATAAGTCTTCCGTATCCCCTATCTCCACCAGCTTACCCAGGTACATGATGGCAATCCGGTGGGCGAACTGCCTGACGGTAGCCAGGTCATGGGAGATAAACAGGTAGGTCAGCCCCAGCTCTTCCTGCAGCTTTAGCAGGTCGTGGAGCACATGGGCCCGGACGGACACATCCAGGGCCGATACCGCCTCGTCACAGATGATAAACGACGGTTCCACCGCTAGACAACGGGCAATGGCCACCCTTTGCTTCTGCCCCCCGCTTAATTCTGCAGGATAGCGTTTTAGAAAAGAGCGCCCCAAACCCACTAACTCCAGGAGTTCGCTCACCTTTTCCCTGACATGTTGTTTGGGAACGATCCGGTAGACCTTCAAGGGTTCACTGATGGCGCTTTCCAAGGTTTTATGGGGGTGCAGAGAACCGGCCGGGTCCTGAAAGATCATCTGCATGTTACGCAATAGAGAGTTGACGAGATGTGGTGGCCCGCCGGTTATATCGACACCGTCAAAAACCACGCGGCCGCCGGTGGGTTGTACCAGGCGAATTAACGCCTTGCCTGCCGTGGTTTTACCGCACCCGCTTTCCCCGATAAGCCCCAAAGTCTCCCGGGGATATACAGCGAAGCTGATGTCATCCACTGCACGCAAATGACGGGGCTTTCCGCCGCTGAAGAGCCCCGGGTTATGATGAAAGTGTACCGACAAATTCGTCACATTTAACAGCGGTCCGCCGCCGTTTAAGGGTATGCCCACCTGAATCACCTCGCCGCGATATCCGATTTCCCTCGGGCTGCCGCTTCCCGGCCGACCACCGGGCATCTCAACCACCTTCCCGGCCCCACCGGCTCCAGGGCAGGCGGTATTTCCCCGCAGGTCTCCTCCACCTGTTCACAGCGGGGGCTAAACCGGCACCCTTTGGGCATGTCCCATACATCCGGCATATCGCCGGGGATAAAATGCATCCGGCCTTTATGTCTCACATCGGGAAGGGCTTTCAACAGCCCCCGGGTATAAGGGTGGAGGGGTTCCGAATAAATTGTACCTACGGGGCCCGCCTCCACGATCTGGCCGGCATACATGATGAGCACTCTTCTGGCCACTCCGGCGATCAGGCTGAGGTCGTGGGTGATCAGCAGCATGGAAATATGGATGGATTCTTTCAGCGCCTCCAGGATATCCATTACCTGGGCCTGGATGGTCACGTCCAGCGCGGTGGTCGGTTCGTCGGCCAAAAGCAGCCTGGGGCTGCACATCAGGGCCATGGCGATAACCACCCGCTGTTTCATCCCCCCGGACAGCTGGTGGGGGTAGCTGGCCATGCGTTTTTCTGCCATGGTCATACCGACCCGCTCCAACAGCTCAACGGAACGCCCGTGGGCTTCCGCCCGGCTGCACGTCTTGTGGGCCCGTATTCCTTCTATGAGTTGCTTTCCAATGGGCAAAACCGGGTTCAGGGCGGTCATGGGCTCCTGAAAGATCATGGCAATGTCCTTGCCCCGGATCTGCCGCATCTCTTTTTTGCTCAGCTGGAGCAGGTCTTTCCCTTCAAATAAGACCTTTCCCGAGGTGATTTTCCCGGGCGGCGGCACCAGGTTTAAGATAGACAGGGCGGTCATGGTTTTTCCGGAACCGCTTTCACCGACCAGCCCCACCGTCTCACCGGATTCCACCTCAAAGGACACATCGTCTACAACAGGATAAAATTCTCCTTGCGGCCCGGGGAATGCCGTGGTTAAGTGGTTGATCTCCAGCAGTTTCAAAAGCGGTATGCCTCCTTTTTTCCATCCCACCGGCACAATAGCACTCGGAATTAACCTTATTCTAATTGGCCGGAATGAGGCCCGTCCATCAACGGATGGCTGCGGCCTTATTCGTACTTCACCCTGGGATCAACCGCCGTGTAGGCCAGGTCAACCAGCAGGTTGACCACCAGAACCGCCAGGATAATCACTACCATGGTGGATTGAACGGCGGGGTAGTCTCGCTTCAGCATGCTGTCCAACAGCATTTTGCCGATGCCCGGCCGGTTGAATATGCGCTCGATGAGTACTAATTCGGCCAGCAGTACGGGAATCGCATTCCCCATAACCGTTATTAAGGGTATCAGGGCATTTTTCAAGGCGTGAACAAAGACAACGGTCATTTCACTTAATCCCTTGGCCCTGGCCGTTCGGATGTAATCGGATTGTAAGATCTTCAGCAGGTGGGACCGAAGCACCCCGGCAACGATGGCGGCCAGGGGTGCGGCGCCTGCCAGTGCCGGAAGGACCAGGTGATAGAGGCGTTCACCTGGCTGCTCTCCCGCCCCGTGCATGGGAAACCAGCCCAGGGTCAGACTAAACAAAAGGATAAACAGGATACAGAGCAAAAATGGGGGCACCGAGATGCCCAGCATGTAGATCAGCCTGACGCTTTCGCTGACAAACCGGCTCTGATGAAGGGCAGAAATCAGGCCTAAAACCCCTCCGGCCAGGAACCCGATGATCAGGATGCCTGCAGCCAGTTCCAGAGAATAGGGCAGGGCGCGTCCCAGTATTTGAACGATGGGTACATGGGTAAACAGGGTGTGCCCTAAGTCCCCCCTGAGAAGGCC
>SKMY01000108.1 GCA_007120815.1 Syntrophomonadaceae bacterium
CACCCGATTTTGCCTTGTTGTCGAAAACATTCTTAACATTGGAAGGCCTAATTTCCGACCTGGAACCCAGTTACAGTATCGCTGAACTGGCAGAACCCATGAGCAAAGAACTTATTCGTCAGCAAATCTCGTTAAAAAGAATTACTCATGTCATTCAAAAATATTCCAATCGTTACCTGCGTCTGGCAGAAATTCTACCGGAAAGGCTCGTTACGTTACTAGATAAAGGAGCAGAAGGAAACTTTAAGGTTAAAGTAGAAATCTCTCATGAAGAGCATATTTTAAACCGCTTAAACCATATGGTAAACAGGGTCTCATTTAGCATTGTTTTAGCAAGCATTATCGTTGGCCTGACCCTGATGCTGCAGTTTACAGAAGTTACTTTGTTCAGACGATTTCCTCTAGCAGAAATAGGACTTATCCTTGCGGGTTTTATGGGTTTTTGGTGGTTGTGGGCTATTCTCCGATCAGGAAGATTTTAACTATAAACAAGGATGAAATACATTGCCCTGGATAATTTTTGCAGCTATAATCTGGATACTAAATGTATTATTTATTCGTCCCTACGAGTTAAAAAAACACTGGAGCGTAGGTGCTTGGTCGTTACTTGTGGGTTTTTTTGTAACAGAGGCCCTGGTTTTTCAAGGGGTTATTTCTTTTCATGAGGGGTTATACCTTTTTCAGGAGATTCCTATCGCTTACATAATTGGTGTATCAGGGTTAGGCCTTATGATCATACGTTTTCTTCCATCTGATAAGCTGTGGAAGCTCCTTTACCTGATTTTTGTGACCGGTGTATTGACATGGGTCGAAGTGATTTTTATAAATAACGGTTACCTGACAATAGAACCATGGTCTTTGTATTACAGCTTTTTTATTAAATTATTTACCCTGGTTTGCATTGCCTGGTTGAGCCACTTAACAATACGACAAAGCAAGGGTTATTTATTTTAATTTGGAAGGAGTACTAAATGAACCTGACTGTACTGGGATGTCACGGCCCTTACCCGCCTGCAGGAGGCGCATGCTCTGGATACCTTTTGGAACATGATGGTTGGCACATTTTACTGGACTGCGGAAATGGTGTGCTCAGTCAACTTCAACAGTATATTAACATCAGCGAGTTGGACGCCGTAGTTCTTTCTCACCTGCACAGCGATCACATCTCGGATTGCTTTATTCTTCAATACGCATTAAAAGTGGATTATAAAAGAGGCCTGCGAAACAAGCCGCTTCCTATCTATACACCCGGTGATCCCTCTGAAGATTTTAACCGGTTATCTGGATTGGATTTATGTCACGTTCATCCGATCAAGGAAACGGACGTCGTCCGTATTGGGCCCATTCAGCTTTCATTTCGAAGTACTGTACATCCGATTTCTTGTTTGGCGGTTAAACTATCTGCAGATGGTATAGCTGAAACAATGGTTTATTCTGCAGACACGGAATATTTTGAAGGCATGGCAAGTTTCGCCAGCAATACATCCCTTTTTCTATGTGAAGCCAATTATTTAGAAAAAGACCTTGAGGAGGGTGCAGTAAATCATATGAGCGCTTTCCAGGCGGCAACGCTGGGCAAAAATGCTCAGGTTAATCAGTTGGTTCTAACCCACTTGCCCCCTTTCAGGAACAGCGCTGATTATTTGGCTGAAGCAAAAGGCGTATTTAATGCTGTTCATTTGGCCAAGGAAGGAGATCGGTACTATTTAAACCCTTCTACTCATAAAAAAGGGGAATGGGCGCAGTTAATAATTGAAACAAACCCCATAAAAGCTTCTTTACTGGAAGGGAGATTAAAATCTGAGGGGATACCTGTCATGTTAAGAAATGACGAAGCCGCCGGACAGATTTATGGATTTACAGTAGGCCGGTTAGCTGATATACGCGTTTTTGTTCCTCAACATAAACTTCAGGCGGCTCAAAAAGTCCTGGAACAGATCAATAGCAACGACGCTTTTTTTGATGAAACTTAATAATGTAGGAAGTGGGAGGTCGGTAATATGTGGGAGTGTGGTTCCTGGCACGACAGTATACTGGTTGGAGACAAGGTTTACTATCTAAAGGATTTATCAAGCAAATTGCAACTTAATTCGTTACCTCACCTTCATTTGCACAGATGTGCCCAAGTAAACAAAGAAATGTTCCTGCTGGTTTATCAATTGGACCCCGGTTTTGAAATTTACTGTTATTTTAATCCTGACTTTGAGATTGTTTTTGAAGAAAAACGAGAAATTAAAAAAGACCATTACGCCGGCTGATTACGCTGTTACTGCTGCCAGGAAATATGTCCCCATGGTGCGATTGAGTTGATAAGAAATGTGAATAAGGGTCCTGTTCAAAGGGTAGAACTATTATGAAACTCTTTTAATAACAGGTTTAGATGGAGAAACAGGAAATGAACGAACACACATTCTTATTGCGGCAACTTGATATAAACAAATCAGGGTGGGGCCAGTGTCTGGTTGAGCTTGAAAACATAAAACAAGAGCTGGGCCAGGAAATTACTTCGAAAAACAACCTTCAAGAAGAACTGGACCTGCTAAAGAGAAGTTTATGCGTTACATGCAAACACACTGCAGGCCTGGAATAGGAAGATTCATACTCTGACTAACCGGCTTCATATTTATGGAGTTCTTTTTTTGTTCAGGTTAATATTTCCCGGGAAAGCGCAGAATTCGACGCATAAAGAAACTAGGAAAGAAGGTGAAACACCATGGACAACCCTCAAGAAAAAAAGAAACAATACCATATTGAAACCATGGGCTGTCAAATGAACGAACATGATTCGAAAGTAATAGCCGGACACCTGGAAAACTTGGCTTTCGAAAAAGCTTCGAATTTAGAAGATGCCGATGTTTATGTTTTAAATACGTGCGCCGTCCGCAGTAAAGCCGAAGAAAAAGTGTTTAGCAGGTTGGGCAAATTAAAACCTTTAAAAGACACTAAAAAAGATATGATCATGATATTATGGGGATGCATGTCCCAACAAGAGCACATAGCTAAAAAAGTAAAAGCGCGTTTTAACTTTCTAGATATTATCAGTGGAACTCATTCTATTGGACGGTTTCCAGAATTGCTGGAAATGGCATATACCCGCAAAGAAACCATTATAGAACTGGAAGAAAGAGTTGGACGAGAAAACTTACCCATCAAACGAGAGCACGACTTCAAAGCCTGGATTCCAGTGAGTTATGGTTGCAATAATTACTGCACGTATTGTGTTGTACCCTACGTAAGAGGGCCAGAAAAAAGTCGTTCTCCTGAAATTGTTTTCAACGAAGTAGAAGAACTTGCAAATA
>SKMY01000065.1 GCA_007120815.1 Syntrophomonadaceae bacterium
CAATTCCGTATGATGAAAATGGTTTCGTTTAGAGAAACAAGCAGGAACAAAAGGACAAAACGATTTACAAAAAGAGGAACCTGGAGGTGCAGACCAGTTGGACGTAAAAGAAGTAAAAGCACAAGACGTCAATACGCTCGAAGACATTCATAACCCGTTTAAAATTGCGCAACAGCAGTGTGATGAATGTGCTTGTTTTCTTGATCTTGACCCCGGAATTCACGAAATAGTCCGTGTTCCCAGGCGGGAAATTACGATTTATATTCCGGTCCGGATGGATGATGGCTCAACCAAGGTTTTTCAAGGGTTTCGGGTGATACATAATGATGTGCTCGGCCCGGCCAAGGGCGGCATTCGTTTTCATCCACATGAAACCATCGACACGGTTCGGGCGCTGGCTGCCTGGATGACCTGGAAATGTTCCCTTTTAGATCTCCCCCTGGGGGGAGGGAAGGGCGGGGTTGTCTGCAATCCCAAGGAGATGTCTCAGGGGGAGCTTGAACGCCTGAGCCGAGGGTATGTGTCGCAACTCTGGGAGTTCATCGGCCCGGAGAAAGATATTCCCGCTCCTGATGTTTACACGAACCCACAAGTTATGGCCTGGATGATGGATGAATACTCTAAAATTGTAGGCAGTAACCAATTCGGTGTAATAACCGGCAAACCTCCATTAATCGGCGGTTCTCTCGGACGAGGTGATGCCACTGCCCGGGGAGGCATTTTTGTGCTTCGCGAAGCGGCGAAGGTTTGTGGTATTAACCTTGATGGGGCTTCAGTTGCCGTACAGGGATACGGAAATGCGGGTTACTATGCCGCTCACCTGGCCCAAACCCTTCTCGGATGCAAAATTGTTGCCGTAAGCGATAGCTCGGGAGCGATCTACAACAAAGAGGGCCTGGATCCGCAAAAGGTTAATGAACACAAAGCAAAAACAGGTTCAGTGATTAATTATGCTGATGCAGAAAATATTCCCGCGGAAGACCTTTTTAAACTTGATGTTCAAATCCTGTTCCCCTGCGCCCTGGAAAACGCCATAACGGCCTCAAATGCCCCCGATATTAAAGCGTCCATCATTGCTGAATTTTCCAATGGACCGACAACCCCGGAAGCCGATGAAATCCTTTTTGAAAAGGGTGTTCATTTGCTGCCCGACTTTTTATGTAACGCCGGTGGTGTGACCGTTTCCTACTTTGAAATGGTGCAGAATTTCAACCTGTACTACTGGGAAGAACATGAGATTCATGAAAAACTGGACCGAAAAATGACTAAAGCGTACTATTCCGTGCTAGAAGTTTCCAGGAAGCACAATATCCATATGCGCCAGGCTGCTTATATTGTTTCGGTCATGCGAGTGGCTGATGCCATTAAGCTCCGTGGCTGGATTTAAGACCACTTCAGTGTTTTCTTTCCCTTGGAAGGTGAGGTTTATCTGATTTAACTTTTAATGATACCGATGTTGAGAAATAAAAATTAACCACGGGTGTGCTAAATTTTCCCGCACACCCGTGGTTTTTTATGTACAGAGATGTAGCGGGCCTTAAACAAGCCCTCTACCGCAGCAAGTTTTTGCTTTTCTTCGAAAAGATTTCCACCATACGGAATTGCATTCCTTGACAGGGGGTTTTGGGGCAAGTATAATGGATAATATAGATGTTTTAGAAATTGATTTCACGATGTGGTAAAGACTCAAGGGGCCCTAGCAGAAAGATAACCTCTTCCACCAGAAACTGTTCTCGACGGTCTTCATCTCGAGAAAGAAGAAAGGGTTGGTTGGTGATGGTAGAAATGACCAAGCGCTATGCCAGGGAAAAGCCCGTTCAATCAGTTGAAAGAACGCTTAGAATTTTGGAAGCGCTGGCAGAATGGGGTCATCCGATGAGCTTGAGTGAAATTAGCAGCCGCCTGGATTTAAAAAACAGCACAACACACCGACTCCTCAGGACCTTAATCCTGCGTGGATTTGCCCAGCAGGACCCCAACAGCGGAAAATACAAGCTGGGAATCAAAACATTTAGTATAGGAAATACAGCGCTGTACACCTTAGATATTCGTACCGTAGCCAGGACGTTCTTAAAAGAATTGGTTTTTAACTACCAAGAAACGGCGAACCTGGCTATTTTAGATGGTTGGAACGTGATTTACATTGACCAGGTTGAATCAGAAAAAATGGTCAAGACCACTGCTAAACTGGGCAGTCGCTGCCCTTCCCACTGCAGCGCAGTAGGCAAGGTTGTCCTGGCCAGTTTTCCTCAAAAAGAATTGGAATTGTATTTCAAAGAATGTACCATGGAAAGGTTCACAAGTAACACCATTGTTTCTCCGGACTTGCTAAAAGACGAATTAAGAAACGTAAAGGAAAAGGGATTTGCTCTCGACCTTGAGGAAACTGAAGAAGGAATTCGCTGCGTGGCAGCGCCTATTTTTGATCACACGGGCAGCACTGCGGCTGCAATAGGAATTTCCGGACCCAGCAACCGCATTAACCTGAGCTATTTGAAAGGAGAGTTGGCTAAAGCTGTTACAGAAACGGCACGAGAAATATCATTCATGCTGGGTTGCAAATCCATCTCCCCAAAATAACTTTACAAGGAGGGTTTGTTGATGAAGGCATCAAATAACAACTCCATCGTGAACATGCTTCACGACATACAGAATCGGTACAATTATCTCCCTGAAGACGTATTAAGGGACCTGGCCCATGAAGAGGGCATTCCATTGGTAGATATTTACAGGGTGGCCACCTTTTACAGCCTGTTTAGCCTGAAACCCAAGGGGAAGCACAAAATTATGACCTGCACGGGCACGGCGTGTCATGTTCGCGGCAGCGAGAAGGTAACAGAAGAAATAACCCGTCTTTTGGACATTAAACCGGGTGAGACCACCGAAGACGGCGAGTATTCCCTGGAGGCTGTCAATTGCCTTGGAGCCTGTGCGCTGGCTCCCCTGGTGGTCATTGATGAACAGTATCATGCCAATATAACGCCCGGAAAAATATCGGCACTTTTAAACGGGGTCTCAAAAGAAATGGTTAAGGCAAAAAGCGCAGGCTGCCACTGTTCCAGCGTGCCTATCGGGACAAAGGAGAAGTAACCCATGCAAGCTTTGCAGGTTCCACTCAAGACAAAAGAAGACTTGTTACGCTTACAGGAACACTTTAAAGAAAGTCGTCCGGAAAAAAGTCGATATATTGCTGTTTGCGGTGATACGGGGTGTTCCGCCTGGGGTTCAAAATCGGTGAAGGATGTCTTTCAGGACTGCCTGAAAAAAAAGGGCCTTGACCGGGAAGTAGACTTAAAATTTACAGGCTGCCTGGGGTTGTGTGAGAGCGGTCCTGTTGTCATTGTTTGTCCGGAACAAATCTTCTACCAAAAAATTAAGGAAGAAGACGTTGAGGAGATTATTGACAAAACCGTGCTTCAAGGGGAGATCATCGAACGCCTTCTTTACCAGGACGCCATCACCAAGGAACACTACGTTTACGTACGGGATATCCCCTTTTACAAAAAGCAGAAACGGCTCTTAATGGGTGATAACCTTAAAATTGATCCCAACCGTATTGAAGACTACCTGGCCCTGGGTGGATACAGCGCCACAGCCCGGGCTTTAACGGAATTAAGCCCCCTGGAGATCATAAACGAACTGCAGCAATCGAAATTGCGAGGTCGAGGTGGCGCGGGTTTTTCTGCCGGGGACAAGTGGAAAGAATGTTACGATGCTGTGTCGGATACCAAGTATATTATTTGCAATGCCGATGAGGGTGACCCCGGGGCATTTATGGATAGGAGTTTGCTTGAAGGAAACCCCCATTCTGTCCTGGAAGGTCTGATTATCGGCGGCTTCGCTGTGGGGGCCAGAGAAGGCTTCATTTACGTCCGGGCTGAATACCCCACAGCAGTCGTCAAAATGAAACAAGCCATCCAACAAGCGGAAGAAATGGGGCTGTTAGGGGAAAACATCCTCGATTCGGGTTTTGATTTTCATGTTTCCATCAGTATCGGTGCTGGCGCCTTTGTTTCCGGGGAAACTTCCGCCCTGATCGCTTCCATTGAAGGACGGGTTGGCGAGCCCCGCCAAAAACCGCCACGGCTGGCTCAGCGGGGGCTTTGGAACCGTCCGACGGTAGTCAACAACGTGGAATCATTGGCCAATATTCCTATTATTATACGGTTTGGAGAGATGTACCGGCAGACGGGTACGGAAAAATCCAGGGGAACCAAAATCTTTTCCCTTGTTGGAAAAGTGGTTAATACGGGCTTGGTGGAGGTTCCCCTGGGCATCACCTTAAGGGAGATCATTTTCGATATCGGTGGGGGAATCAAGGGGCAGCGCAAGTTTAAAGCGGTACAAACCGGTGGGCCTTCGGGAGGCTGTCTGCCCGAAAATCTGCTGGACACCCCGACAGATTTTGAAGAATTAAGCGCTGCCGGTTCGATGATGGGTTCAGGCGGGATGATCGTCATGGACGATGAGACCTGCATGGTTGATGTGGCCCGCTATTTTTTGCGCTTTCTGAAAGATGAATCTTGCGCCAAATGTTTTTCCTGCCGGGAGGGCATTAACCGGCTGCTGGAAATCGTGGATGATATCATCGACGGTACAGGTACCCTCGAGCACATTGAACTGCTTCGGGAACTGTCTGTGGTTGTTAAAGATTCCACCTTGTGCGGCCTGGGGCAAACGGCAGCTAACCCGGTGTTATCCACGCTCCAGTATTTTGAGGAAGAATACCTGGCCCATATTCTAGATCACAAGTGTCCTGCGGGCGTGTGCAAGGCGCTGATCCAATATTCCATTGACGTGGATCAATGTACCGGCTGCGGGGCTTGCAGGAAAAAATGTCCTGAAGAAGCCATTCGGGGTGACAAGAAAGAAACCCATGAAATCGATATCAAACGATGCACCCGGTGCGGAATCTGCCTGGATACATGCAAGTTTGATGCGATCATTAAAAGCTAACAAATAGAGCGAACTGATGCTGGGGGAGGTAGACTTATGTTGGAAATGACATTAAACGGGTTGGAAATTCATGTCGAACCAGGGACAACACTCCTGGAGGCGGCTCTGTTTTACGGGATTGATATTCCCACCCTTTGTTTCGATGAAGGACTGAGCCCTATTGGGGCCTGCCGGCTTTGCCTGGTTGAGATTGGCCCGCCCGGCCGCTCCCGCCTGGTTTCGGGCTGCACCTATCCGGCCCAAAAAGGCCTGGAGATCCGTACGCACTCCAGGCGGGTGGTCAATGCACGAAAACTTTTAATCGAGATGTACCTGGCCACCTGCCCCTCCTCCAAAACCATCCAGGACCTGGCATCCAAGTACCACGTGACCCGGGTACGTTTCAAGCAGAAGCACGAGGATTGCATTCTCTGCGGTTTATGCGTACGGATGTGCGAGGAACAGATGCAGGCCAAGGCCATCGAATTCATCGGCCGGGGTGCCGATTTGCGCATCAGCACCTTTTTCGATAAGAAGTCCGATGACTGCCGGTACTGCGGGGGGTGCATGTACATCTGCCCCGTTTGCCAGCCCCGCTGCCAGGGTCCTCAGGAGAAAGATGCAGTATGCAACGCCTGCCTGAACCTGGAACCGCCGTGCCTGGAACAGCACGAGGATGCCATGTGCTACATGGACCCCTGCGTGGCTTGTGAACAGGAACACGCCTCAACGCATCAATGCGCTAAAAATAAAAAATGATGGGTCTGGTAAAAAAATAGATCACCTGGTGATAGAGAAAACGGAAGGGAGACAATAAAGATGACGCTAACCCGATTGAACGCATCGGCTGCCACACTGACCAAAAATCGCACGGAAGGATCCGTAAGTCCCTTTAGCGGGATGTGTGTGACCTGTGTAGACGGTTGTGTGGGGATGTGCGAAATAGGAAAATCCGCTTACCGGGGCCATGAAACCCTTTATCCTCAACCTTTTGGCATCATTACCACGGCATCAGAAAAAAAATATCCCGTGGACTATTCTCATTTTTCCATCATGGGCACCGCCGTTGGTGCCGTAGGCATTGAACCCGACAGCGACAAGGCCATATTTCCTAACGTAAAACTGGAAACCCGGATAGGCGGGGGGGAAGGGGTTAAACTCAAAATGCCCTTCGTCATACCGGGAATCGGCTCCACCGATGTCGCCAAAAACAACTGGGAAGGGTTGGCTGTCGGAGCGGCCCTTACCGGAACGATATTAACCATTGGGGAAAACGTCTGCGGCATGGATGAAGAGACGGTCATGAAGGACGGCTGTGTGGTCAGCACCGTGGACCTGGACCGACGGGTGAAGCTCTTCCAGGACTGGCAGCGCGACGGCTACGGGGCCATCGTGGTCCAGGCCAATGTAGAAGACAGCCGGTTGGGGGTCCAGGAATACGCCATCAAGCAGCTGGGGGTTGAAGTGGTCGAACTGAAGTGGGGGCAAGGGGCAAAAGATATAGGCGGTGAAGTGAAGATTAAAAACCTGGAAAAAGCCCGGATGCTGAAAAAGCGGGGTTATGTGGTGCTGCCCGACCCGGAAAATCCCAAGGTTGCCGAAGCTTTCAACCGGGGAGCTTTTACCGAGTTTGAGCGGCACTCACGGGTCGGCATGGTTGAGCTGGAATCCTTTTTGGAAAGGGTAGACGAGCTCAGGCGGGCCGGGGCCAGGTATGTTTTCCTTAAAACCGGGGCTTATCGACCGGTCGACTTAGCCCGGGCCGTTAAGTTTGCCTCCCTGGCCAAGATCGACCTGTTAACGGTGGATGGAGCCGGAGGCGGAACGGGAATGAGCCCCTGGCGCATGATGAACGAATGGGGTGTGCCCGCTGTGGAGCTTCACTCCATGCTCTACGACTACTGCAGCCGGCTGGCACAAAAAGGCGAATTTGTACCCGATGTGGCCCTGGCCGGGGGATTCACCTTCGAAGACCAGATTTTCAAAGGGCTGGCCATCGGTGCGCCCTACGTCAAACTGATCGGTATGGCCCGGGGTCCCATCGCCGCTGCCATGGTAGGAAAAACCATTGGAAAGCGAATTAATGACCAAAAACTCCCGGTTTACGTGGAGCGCTTCGGTCGGGACGTGGAAGAAATATTCGTTACCGCCTCAGACCTGCGGGCCGAACTGGGCGAGGACACCTTTAAAGATGTTCCCCCCGGTGCCCTGGGGCTCTACACCTATTACGAACGCTTGGCCCAGGGTCTGCAGCAGCTCATGTGCGGCAGCCGGAAGTTTGCCCTGGAGTATATTTCCAGAAACGACATCGCCTCCCTTACCCGGGAAGCGGCTGAAATCAGCAAGATCCCTTATGTCATGGAACTTGACCGGGATGAAGTAGAAGAAATCTTAAACCTTTAAAAAGAACCAGGGGGACGGTTCTTGTGGTTCAGGCGATCCCCATAGAAACAAGGGCAGGGCGATCCACAAGAACCGTCCCCCTGGTTTCTCCAGAACCGTCCCCCTGGTTTCTCCCTGGTTTAAGGTTTGCTCGTGGTTTGTCCTGATACCTGATACGGGAGGGTTTGAAGGGCCCTTCCGTTTTGATGTACAAAAACAATATTGCCCCAAAAGACGCATTTTTTTTGAAAGGAATTGCCTGTTCAACCCTGATTATTTAAAAGAAACCTTTTTTTCTGCCGGCTTATTCTGGTTATATATGACCGCCGATCTTTCCCCGTGCATTGTCAGCCAAAAGATGGTAGAATGTGTATGGAGAAATCTTTCAGAAAGAGGTTGAAGGGTTATGCGCTGTGAGATTATCGGTGTAGGCACTGAGCTGCTGATGGGTCAAACCACCAACACCAATGCCCGGGATATCGCCCGGGAGCTATCTACCATAGGGATAGGCGTGTATTACCAGACTGTGGTGGGCGATAATGAAAAACGCCTGGAAGAAGTATTCAAGCAAGCTTTAGAGCGCACAGACCTGGTGATATTAACCGGGGGGCTGGGTCCCACAGAAGATGATTTAACCCGGGAAACGGTAGCCAGGGTTTTGGGTCTGCCTCTGGAAAAAAATCAGGAATGGGAAAAGCACATGGAAGATTTCTTTAAAAGACTGCATCGACCCATGTCCGAGGTAAACCGCAGGCAGGCCATGGTCCCCAGGGGCGGGGAGCTTCTGCCAAACGACCGGGGTACCGCGCCGGGAATTTTCCTGGAAAATGAGGGCAAGGTTATTGTGCTGCTTCCCGGGCCTCCCAGAGAACTGATTCCTATGTTACAGAGCCAGGTAATGCCGCGCCTTAAAGCCCGGCTCCAGGCAGCCGGGAGCCTGGCCGTGTTAAAATCAAAAGTGCTGCGTGTTATTGGAATGGGAGAATCAGCCCTGGTTAGCCAGATTAAAGACATCTTATCCCGGCAAACCAACCCCACTATAGCGCCCCTGGCCAAGGGAGCGGAAGTCCACCTGCGCATCACAGCCCTCGCTCCTTCAACCCAAGAAGCGGATACGCTTATCGAACGGACGGCCGGTGAAGTCAAGGCTGTTTTAGGGGACAGCATTTATGGCGAGGATGATGAAAACCTGGAGGCGGCAGTGGCGAAAAAGCTATGGGTAAAAGAAAAAACCCTGGCCCTGGCCGAGTCCTGTTCCGGCGGTTTTTTAAGCCACCGCCTGACCAATATCCCCGGTAGTTCCCGCTATTTTAGTGGTGGGCTGGTGACATACAGCAATGAAGCGAAAATTAACATCCTGGGCGTGGATGCCGATTTGATAGAGAGATATGGCGCGGTTAGTGAGCAAGTGGCAGTTGCAATGGCCCGCCGGGCTCGGCGGGTATGTAAGTCAGACATCGGGATAAGCATAACGGGTGTTGCCGGCCCCGGGGGCGGGTCACCGGAAAAACCCGTCGGGTTGACTTATATCGCCCTGGAAGCAGAAGCAGGGTTATTTTGCCGGCGCTATGAATTTTGGGGGAGTCGATTTGAAATCAAAGAAAGAGCATCACAAACCGCTTTGTTTCTCCTCTGGCTGGTTCTTTTGGATAAGCTAAAATTGCAATAATCTCAGAGCGTTTTGTAAGCAAAACTCCGGGGACAGAACGGTCCCCCTGCTTTGCGGTGTGAACGGAACAAAAAAAGGGCTGTACAGTTACAATCAGGCGATATTTTCTTGAACTTCAGCCAAAGCGGTCCCGGTGACCCTGCTAGAAGTGGACTTGGAGGGAGCGAATTGTGGATTCCAACAACATAAAGAAAGGGCCCATCTGTGATGGGCACGTCCATTTTTTTCCCGAAACACTTTACTACGCTATTTGCGACTGGTTCACCCGGGTGGGTTGGAAGCTCCCCTACCGCTGGCCACCGGAGAAAAAGAAACAATACTTGATGGACACCGGGGTTAACAGGGCGTTTCTCCTTGTCTATGCTCACAAACCGGATATGTCCATGGCAGTCAACCAGTGGGTGCGGGATTTTACTGCGGCCGATGATTTTTTTTTCCCCTTTGGCTGTGTGCATCCCGGTGATACCGACCTGAAAAATGTAATGCGTACGTCATTGGATGAATGGGGGTTCCACGGGTTTAAATTGCAGCTTTTGGTTACCGGGCTACGCGCCGACGATGAACGGTTGTACCCCATTTATGAGGCCGTCCTGGAGAGGCAAAAGTCTGTGATTATCCACGCCACCACTTTTCCCATAGCTCAGGACAACCTGAACGTCAAATATGTCGTCCGCCTTCTCCACCGCTATCCCCAGTTAAAACTCATCATTCCTCACATGGGTCTGTACGATACGGGTGTTTACGCTGACCTGTTAAAGGAGTATCCCGGTTTGTACCTGGACACGGCGTTTTTATTTGGCAACAAAAAATTCCCTGCCCCCATGGACACGGTAAAGGCGATGCTTCTTCGCTTCCAGGATCGAGTTATTTACGGGAGTGATTATCCCATACTGGAATATAGCCCGAAAGAAAGCTTGCAGTCCTTTTTTAACCTGAACCTCGACAGGGAGACTGAAAGAAAGATCCTCTGGGAAAACGCCCATGTTTTTTTGGGCGCATCCCCAAATAAGTAGGGACAATCTCTTTAATGTGTGTCTTCATTCCCTGGATAAAGGAAGCAAGAGAACCGTCCCCATGCTTCCTTACATGTCCGATTTGTCTTCCGGTTCTTTCGCTTCTTCTTCAACAACCCCAATCCCCTCATCCAGGTAGTCCTGCACCAGGTGGCTGTAGACCACAACGCCCTGCTGCGTGAACCATAAGGAATCTCCCGAGAGCTCTTTTTTTGCCTTGGCGGGAATGCCAGCGGCCAGGTGGCGGGGGGGTATCTCACTTTTACTGCTGACCACGCTGCCGGCGGCGACAACCGCTTCTTCTCCAACGGTGGCATAGTCTAAAACCACCGAGTTGATTCCCACTACCGCCCCGCGCTTGATCACGCAGTTATGCAAAACAACGCCATGGCCGATAATCACATTTTCTTCAATTAATGTTTGACCCTGGGGCTGCACATGGATGACCACATTATCCTGGACACTGGCCCCTGCTTTCACCACGATGGAACCCAGGTCGCCTCGAAGAACCGCCCCGTACCAAATGTTTGCACCGGATTCCACGGTAACATCACCGATCAGCACGGCTGTTGGCGCAACGAAAGCACCGCTGTCCACCACAGGCTTTTTTCCTTTCAATATGACTTGTTTCATTGTGTTCGGCCATTGCTGCAAAACATGGCCGGACCTCCTCTCCAAAAAATTGCTTGTTGCCCATTGAGCCGTTTCATATTATACTTTTTCTGCATACCTATTCTGTCCTTATCGGACAAACTCCTTTGACAAGAAAAAATTGCTTCCGAAATAATCGATCCGTTACATCTTGTGAAGAAAAAAACACCCTCCAGGCAGGAAAAATCGCCTGGAAGAAGAATAGATATAAGTTGGTATCATTTTTTAAAACCGGCAGCGGAAGAATGCTTAAATAATTATACATGAAGGAGTGAACGTAATGTCAAACAACAACACCGGGCTTGTCGAAGGCGTAAACGGCCTGCCTCCATGCCAGGCAGCCTGCCCCATTCACCAAGAAGCCCGGGAATACCTGCGCTTAATTGCAATCGGTGACTTCGATCGTTCCCTGGAAGTAATCAAGCGAGTGAACCCTCTTTCTGCTGTGTGCGGCACGATTTGTGCCCACCACTGTGAAGACGAATGCCGCCGCCATAACGTGGATGAAGCCCTGTCCATCCGGGGGCTTAAGCGAGCCGCCGTGGAATACGGTCAGGCCGATATCCAGGCTCCGCCGGCCGATGAAAACAAGAAAGTCGCTATTATCGGTTCGGGGCCTGCCGGTCAAATCGCTGCATTTGACCTGGCACTGCAGGGCTGCAAAGTCGTTGTTTTTGAGCGGGAGAAAGACTTAGGAGGCGCACCGCGCAACTTTATTCCCCTATACCGCCTGCCCGATGAAACCGTTGATAAAGACATCGATTCCTTGAAGAAAATGGGTGTGGAATTTAAAACCGGTGTGGAGTTTGGCACCGATTTAACGTTGGACGATTTGAAAAACCAGGGGTTCAAAGCTGTTCTGGTTGCAGCGGGATTGTGCGCCAGCCGCGGACTGCCTCTTCCCGGGGCGGACCACGAAGATGTGCTTATGGCCCTGCAGTTTTTAAGGGCATCCAAACGGGAAGATTACCGCCTGGACGGAAAGAATGTTATTGTTATCGGCGGCGGGAATGTGGCCATGGATGTGGCCCGCTCAGCGGTACGCTGCGGAGCCGCTAAGGTTCGTCTGGCCTGCCTGGAATCTCATGAAGAAATGCCGGCTTTTTCCTGGGAGATCGAAGAAGCCGAGGAGGAAGGTGTAGAGTTTCACTGCTCCTGGGGCCCCAGCGCCATTTCCATTGAAGGCGGCAAGATTACAGGGCTGGAGAGCAAAGAGTGTACCGCCGTTTTTGATGAAGAAGGGCGGTTCAGCCCCTGTTTTAACGAAGAAAACAAGCAAACCATCCCAGTGTATACGGTGATTTTCGCAATTGGCCAGGCTTCAGAACTGGAAGCGATCAAGAATGCCGGCCTTGCCGTGAATGAGCGAGGGAACCTGATCTATGATCCCCATACGCTGCAGACGTCGGTTGAA
>SKMY01000104.1 GCA_007120815.1 Syntrophomonadaceae bacterium
AACATGATCTCATTGTAACCATTGTAAATAAAGGTGATTCTGAAACTGTCCTGGAGGCTTCTAAAAAGGCCGGAGCCAGGGGAGGAACCCTCTTGTTTGGACGGGGAACCGGTATTCATGAACAGGCCAAGTTATTTGGCATCACCATAGAGCCGGAAAAAGACATTATTTTAACCCTCATTGAACGGGACAAAACCCTTCGGGTCCTGGATGCAATCGTCAAGGAAGTAGATTTGGATAAACCTGGAAAAGGCATTGCTTTTATTCTTAAGGTAGACAAAGTAACGGGGATAAGCGAAATTGACCAGCTGAAAAAATAACGGTAGGCCTGGGTTACTGTAATTTATCAATGTCACTGATTTTTTTGCAAAAATTACAGTAGCGCCGACCTAGCCCTCCAAAACACCTGAGACAGCCCAGGGTCCCACAATTGGAACACTTTAGCTGGCTTCCTGATTTAGCGCGACAGCTCTGGCAGGGTTTTTCCTTGCTCCACTTGGGCATGTGCTTATTCCTCCCTTCTTTGCTCTAGTCTATCAGACAATCAACACAGCACGGTCCTGGAATCCGAAGTATCCCTATCAATAAATCCATTCGTTACAGGGGGCATTCATGTGATCGAAAAGAAAATATCCTTTTTTGCTGGAGAACTGCAACTGGAAGGCTTCCTGGCCGCACCGCAAAAGGCAGAACCTTCGCCGGGAGTTGCTATTTGCCACCCACACCCCCTTTACGGGGGGGACATGCACAATAACGTGGTCCGGGCAATTTGTGACGAATTGATTGCCCAGGGTATCGCTGCTTTACGCTTTAACTTCCGAGGCACGGGGCACAGCCAGGGATGTTTTTCCGAAGGCATTGGTGAGGAAGATGATGTTTTGGCCGCACTGAATTACTTAATTGAATCTGAAGACATCGACGCGGAAAAAATCGGTCTGGCCGGTTACTCCTTTGGGGCGATGGTTGCAGTGAAGGCATCGGTTAAAAGCCAAAAACTCCGCGGGGTTGCCGCTGTTTCTCCCGTTGTAACACCTGCCCTGTTTGAATCAGTCAAACATCCCCTTCTTGTCATTTGCGGGGAAGCAGATGAAGTCACCCCGCTGCATCTTGTTCGTCAAGCGTTAAATCATTCGGAAACAGCCCACACGTTAAAAACCATCCCGGAGGTCGACCATTTTTGGTGGGGGCAAGAGCAGGCAATGGCTCAAGCTGTTGCCCTTTTCTTAAAAGCACAGTTTAACCCTAACGCCGACCGATGAAATACGGCCGGCGTTAGTAACGTTTCAGTCCATTTGCACATAAACACCTCGATCTTCCAGTCTCCAAACGTCCCTCTGCATGCTGGATTCAGCAGAGGGGTCACTATCATTATCATAAATAGCCAGCCACATTAACCGGGGAAGGGCCATCAAAGCGGAAATGTCCTGGATCCGGTTTCCTGAAACATTTATTACAGAAAGGCTTTTCATGTTTTTCAACGGGGACAGATCGTTCACCTGGTTATCCCTCACCAACAGCGTGCTTAAAGCGGGCATGTCCCACCCTACATTCAGGCTGTTTATAGCATTGCCGGAAATGTCCAGGCTTTCCAAACGGTTTAACCCGGCCAGCCCTGAAATGCGACTTATTTCATTTCGGCTCAACGACAACCACGTTAACTGGGGCAGCTCACTCAACGGCCCAATATCAGATATTCTGTTATCATTGAGCGCCAACCACTCCAGGCTCTCCAGGTGGGAAAGAGGTTCCAAATCACTGATCTGGTTGTGCCCCAGCTCCAGCCGCTCCAGCTTGGTGAGGTTGACCAAAAGGTCAAGGTCACTAATTCGGTTGCCGATCAATGAAAGGGTTTTCAGGTTGATGCAATACTGAATTTCTTCCAGGCTCTCAATGCGGGCATCGTTTACTGTTAAGTGAGTTATTTCAGCCAAGTCGGAGCGGTAAATGGTTCCTGTGGGCTTGTCCAACTCATTTCGTATCACTGACTCGAGTCTACGATTATCAGGAGAAAATTCCACCGGCAGATCGGGTACAACCTCTACGCGGGCGCTTACCTGATGCCCTCTGTATTCTGCGGTGATTAATGTTGTTCCTTCGTCAAACCCAAAAATTACGCCGTCTGCGACTTGAGCGATTGATTCCTGGCTGGATGACCAGTTAATGTCCGAGACATCAACGGTTTCCGTGCTTCCATCCTGGAATTCTATTTCTACCTGAAGGGCTTTTTGCTGCCCGCTTTGAAGCATAAGCTCACCCGGTACAACCGTTATTTTTTTAACATCTACAATTCGTGTGATATCGATTCTGCGCTGTTCTCCATCCCATCTTGTTTCGGCACCAAAGGCTTCGGTTACAAAGCGCAGCGGTACAAAAGTAAGGTCTGATACAATCTCCGGCGCAGCCTCAAGCTCAACGACTTCATGGTCAATTCTGGCTGTTGTTGAATGAATCGTCAACTCCACCGATCGGGCTCCCCGGATAATGGTCACTGTATGGATATCATCCTCCCGATGCCATTTTACCGATGCATCGAGGGCTTCCATAATACCGCGAAGGGGGACCATAGCACGTCCTTCCTTAATATACGGGGCCTGATCCAGCTCCAGTGCTTCCCCTTCCAGGTAAACGGTAATTTTACCCATGTGCTGAACCCCTTCACTGCTGTAAGCTATAACGCCAAAGAAACTGCTTATTATCAGTGCCAGCACCAGTAAAGTAAACACCCGTTGTCTCATTAATGCGCCTCCTATACACCCTTTTTCTACATCTTATCACAGGAAAATACAAATGAAAAGAACCTTGAAAGAACTTCTCGTTCCCGTTGGAAAGTTTTTTCCTTGTAAAAAGGATAAAGCCTGGGTAAATGATTAAATTGGGCAAGGTTCTTATTACTCCCATTTATTAAAATATATTAAAAAAAATAAAAGTACTGGATTTTCTTTATTTGTTGTGGTAAAATATTAGCAAAGTAAATCACTCTACATCTTTTAAATGTTTTAAGTTATAGAAAGAAGGGTGGCTGAGGGAAATCTTTCGTTTCCAGAAAATAGTCATTCTTTTAAGAATTTTTTCCCTGTAACAGGTAAAACATAGTTTATATTAAGATAATTTTTTTGAAATTACCATCAATTTTAGCGAGGAGGGAAACAAGATGGCACCAAACATGCTATCGGGGCTTCGTGATATGCGAGAAGACCTTCTACGTCAGCTGGTATTGGCCTCCGGTTCAGAAAAATCGGAAATACTGGC
>SKMY01000015.1 GCA_007120815.1 Syntrophomonadaceae bacterium
AGTATATCGAAGCACGGGGACGGTTCTCTTGCTTCCTTTTCTCTTTATGCTATTTGCTTTATTTTTTATGTTCCTATGTTTTTTCATTTCAGTATAGAAATTCTGTCTTCCGAATATAAAGAAGGAAGCAAGAGAACCGTCCCCGTGCTTCCCTGCTTCCCCGTGCTTCCTCCGATCACTAGACCTCCTCCGCAATCCGGAGCAGGCGGATGGTGAGCATCTCCCCCAAAACAGCCAGGTCTTCGGTTTCCAGGTAGTTGTTTGCCACGGCATCAAAAAGGATATTTCCGCGGGTCGGCACTTCCTCATCCCCCGGGTTTAAAAGGCATAATAGGGGAACCCTGGGAAGGCCGAAAAGGAAATAGCCGTTTGGAAAATCCTTTAGCTTTAATCCGCCCAGCTGCGTAATGGATTCAGCAAAAAGGGCTTCCTTCTGGTGAAATGTTTTCCCCAGGGGATGTATGGCTCGTTTTTCGAAGGCGCCCCGGTAGCTCTGCCCGCCCCATAATTCTTTGAAGCTCACCCACTTACCCGTTGGAAGTTCCCCGGTGCCGCGACACAGGTAGTGAAGCATAACAATGGAAGCAGACAGGGAGGCGCTATCTTGGGTATCAAACCTGAAAATTTCGCCCGTAGGCCAAAGCACACGGTAAAACTGACCCAGGTAAGGCAGTACGATCTGTCGCAGGGAATGGGGTGGGTAGAAATAAAAAGCGGCGGCATTTTTGTGAGCCATCAACTCCGGGTCCTGTTCAGCAAAAACCTGCCTGGCACTTTCCAGGACCGCCTGGTAGTTGTTTGTCATTTTAAAACCTCCCTATCTTGGGTATAAGTGGCGTCTTTCTCTCCGGCTGGTTGTCACATAAGTTAAAGCGGTTCACTGTGGAAACGGGGCATGAGATTATGACTATACAGCTGCTCCGCGGTTTTTTTTGTCGTTTAAATGTTTATTTTATACGGAAACAACGTTTAAACTTGGCATAATCTAACATCACCACAAAAAATGAATCCGATTAAATTGAAGGGCCCCATGAGTTAAGGTTTTCTATGGGAATGATTTCCTCTCCTGTTTCTAAGTATATCACATTTTTCCTGGTAAAAAATATAGATACCATGCTGTTAGGACGGGAAACGTTTTCGGAAGTGGTCGTCACGTCTGTTTTCGCAATAATTTGTTGACAAGTTTAACCGTGCTGTGGTAATATTTATGCAACATTAATGCGAAAAAGCTGATGAAAGGAAGAAGTAAGCTGGAAAAGACGGTTCAGAGAGCCGGGTGGAGGAGGCCAACTCCAACGCTGAGAACCCGGTACCGGATCTGCCGGCTGAATGGATCCTGGAAGTGCCCGCCGAACGATAGAATCTAGTAGGCCGGGTCGGCTGCTTACCGTTAACCAAGCGGGGTATCGGAATGTGCCGTGCATGTTCCCGTACCTGCCTAAGCGATCCCTTGAATATTAGGGGTAATATGGGTGGCACCGCGGGTAACCTCCTCGTCCCAGGATGAGGGGTTTTTTGTTTTTTATAAGAAAATTTAAAACCAATAAAAAAAGAGGAGGATGAATAACCCATGAATGAAAGGAAAATTTTCTTACCTGAAAAGGACATTCCCAGGCAGTGGTACAATATCCAGGCAGATATGCCCACACCCATGCAGCCGCCCCTTAACCCGGCAACGGGAAAGCCCATCGGTCCCGATGACCTTTCCCGTGTATTCCCCATGAATCTGATCGAGCAGGAGGTCAGCACCGAGCGTTGGATTGATATCCCCGAGGAGGTGTTGGAGAAACTGCTCATCTGGAGGCCGGCACCCCTGCAGCGGGCGTACGAACTGGAACGGTACCTGGATACCCCGGCAAAAATATACTTTAAAAACGAAGGGGTTAGCCCGGCTGGCAGCCACAAACCCAACACGGCCATCGCCCAGGCCTACTACAACAAGGTTTTTGGGATCAAGAAGTTGTGCACGGAAACCGGTGCAGGACAGTGGGGTTCGGCCTTGAGCCTGGGGTGCTCCATGTTTGGACTGGAGTTAAAGGTCTTCATGGTTAAAGTCAGTTACGAGCAAAAACCGTACCGGCGGTTGATGATGAAAACATGGGGAGCCAAATGTGTACCCAGCCCCAGCCCGGAAACTCAGTTTGGCCGAAAAGTGCTGGAAGAAGATCCCGACTGCCCGGGCAGCCTGGGTATCGCTATCAGCGAGGCCATTGAAGAGGCCGTTCATTCGGAAAATACCCGGTATTCCCTGGGCAGCGTGCTCAACCATGTCATGCTGCACCAGACCATAATCGGGTTGGAAACCCAAAAACAGATGGAGATGATCGGAAAGTACCCGGATGTTGTCATTGGATGCGCCGGGGGCGGCAGCAATTTTGCCGGGCTGGCCTTCCCTTATGTCCGGGATAAGATCTTCGGGCGCAACGTAGAGATTATTGCCGTGGAACCCACAGCCTGTCCCACACTTACCCGGGCACCCTTTGCGTATGATTTTGGGGATACGGCAGCGACAACACCGCTGTTACCCATGTTTTCGCTGGGTCATAACTTCCTTCCCAAGCCCATTCACGCCGGGGGACTGCGGTATCACGGGATGTCACCCCTGGTAAGCCAACTGGTGATCGATAAATTAATCGAGCCCCGCGCTTATGATCAGCTGCAGACCTACGAAGCCGGTGTTGTTTTCGCCCGCCAGGAAGGTCTGATCTGTGCCCCCGAAACCAATCACGCCATTGCCGCGGTGATCGAGGAAGCCAGGAAAGCCAAAGAGGAAGGAAAAGAAAAAACCATCGTCTTTAACTTGAGCGGCCACGGTTTGCTGGACCTGGCCGGTTACGACGCATACCTGGACGGCAAGCTGACGGACTATGTGCTGCCCCAGGAGGAAATCAATCGGGCTATTGAGGAACTGCAAGACTATCCCAAGCCCAAGGTCTAGTACGAAATGGAGCTTCCGCTTCCCGGGTATCGGCTCCGGTTATCTTCACGGCAAGCGCTTCGGGCTTAAGTTCCATCATTTGCTAAACCACCTGCTCCGGCGTCATACTTTGACGCCGGAGCAAGTGGTTTTTCCGTGGCGCTATCGATTTTGCGGTTGTTTTCAAAAATGGGTGCTGGTATAATGGGTAAAGTTAAAAGAAATTATTGTAGAGGGAGATGGAATGAACGATGGATAAGCTGAAGCTGGGGCTGCCGGCTGGAAGTCTGCAAAAAGCAACCATGGAAATGTTTAAAAAGGCCGG
>SKMY01000001.1 GCA_007120815.1 Syntrophomonadaceae bacterium
TCCCGAGATTACAACCAATATAGGGCTCTGGGCAGAAACCGCCCGTGTCGATCCCCTGGGAGATTACCTTTTGTCTCTGGACAAAATCTCGGAGTTGGACATTGAAAGGGTTTATCCGGCTCACGGCAACGCGTTTAACCATCCCTCTTATCGAATTGGTGAAATGGTGAAACATCACCGGCAGCGGCTCCAGGAAACCCGCAACTTTTCAAGGGGGGGCGTTACGGCTTACCGGATCTGCGGCAATATGTTTGGTGTCGGGTTATCGCCTTTCGAAAGCCGCCTGGCCCTGGCCGAAACCCTGGCCCATCTGAATTACCTGGAATACCGGGGTGAGGTTCAATCTTACGATATGGGAGACGCGATCATCTACGACTGCCATTAATCCATAATTAGCTGCGATAGCACCTCTTCAAACGATGAGTATGCCAACCCCAAAAAGCAGCAGGCCGGAGAGAAATGTAATAAAAAGGACCCGGTACTGAACCCGGTGGACATCGAAGGTGTTTACGCAAAAATAGTTGTTGCTGAGAATCTGGCAGAGGTGAATGGGTGAAACAAAATAGCTAAAAAAAGCGCTGGCATACAGCAAGACGGCATAAAATATCGCGCCCTCCTGGAACTGGACCAGGGGAAATAGCAGGGGCAGCGGGATAGCGATGGCGATTGAAAAGGCGGCAGAAACCCAGCCGATAACCAGCGGGACTAGAACAAATAAAACAACCAGGGGAATGCCGCTCTGGGCCAGCCTTTCGATTAATAGAACCGCGCCTTCTAAATCGTGAACCAGTTCCTGGAAAACCATGATGCCGGCAATACCCAGCATGAGTATGGGGTTGGGCCCGTTGATCAACAGATCTTTAAAGTCTATATCGGTTTTATCTCCAAGGACATAGGCGATAACGACCCCGATCACCAAAGATACAAGTAAAGGAACGCCAAAGGCGATAAAAAGCCCCAGGCTGGCAAACAAAGGGGCCCCATAATAAAGCAAGGCCTTAAACTGTTTGAACCACATTCCCTGCTGGCTGCCTTGGCCGCTGTCCTGGTTGGTTCCGGGATCCTCATCCTCCTGCTTGACTTCCGCCTTCCCGTGTAAATAAATGAGGTAAGCCACGGCAAAATTGACAATACCAATGGGAAACAGGTATTTCAACAGCGCCGTCAGCTCAAAGCCTGTGATGCTGGCCATTAAAATTAGGGCCGGATTAAAAGGAGAAAAATAAAAAACGGCGTGGCGGAAAACCAGGTTGACCGAACTTTTAACGGTTTGAGTCAGCTTAAGGCGGTCTCCTAAATCATCCACCATGGGAGCCGACATAATGGCACCACCGACCACGGGGAAAAGGCCGATCAGGGCTGGAATAATAACCAGTGCGGCCTTGGCGCTGCGAAAAAGATGTACGACAGATTCCATTAAATTTTCCAAAAAGCCCATGTCTTTGAGCATCCGGCTTAATAGCGAAATCAACCCCACGGCAAATACCAGCTCCAGGGTCACTTCGCTGGTCAAACCACGATACAGCAGCCTGGCACTTTCAGCCGGCGGCTTCCCCATGGACAGAATCAAAATAAAAATCCCCACCAACATGGCTTGATAAAGGGGTCGTTTCCTCTGTATGAGCAAAACAATGCTGGCCAGGGCAACCAGTAAAAAAACCATCTGCAGCAATTTACAACATCTCCTCTGAAACACGAACCCGTCAGAATATCTGGGTCCATCCCAATAGTGATAATAGCTCAGGACAAGTTTTGTCCATTACTCCAGCACTTCTTCTCCGTTTTCTACTTCAATTCCAATCATCTTCATTAGGGCAACAGCGTTGGCCGTTTGGGAAAGACCGGGCTTGAGCTTGTAGTCGAAAAATATACGGTCGCCGCGTATCACATCGGAAAAATGATAGTTAAATACCGAGCCGGGATGCTCTTTTTCCAGCGTGCCCAATTCCAGGTCGTGGGTCGTCAGGAGGCCCACCGTATTCATTTCCTTCAGCTGCCGCACAACGGTTCGCGTCGCCAGGATCCGGTCCCGGGAATTGGTGCCCCGGAAAATTTCATCCAACAAGTAAATGAGAGGCTTGCCGGACTGAGCCGCATCAATGATCATCTTCATCCGTTTGAGCTCAGCATAAAAGGTAGATACCCGCAGCTCCAGGTTATCCTGGACCTGCATCTTAGAATAAATACCCATAGATGAACAGCTCATTTCAGAAGCACAAACCGGTGCACCGGCATAGGCCAGGACCAGGTTTACACCAACGGTCCTTAGCAAGGTGCTTTTGCCGGACATGTTGGAACCGGTGATTAACAATACGGTTCCCGGGTTTGACATTTTCCATTTCGACAATCTCTTCTTCCTGGCAAGAGCAAGGTCGTTTACAACCCGATCTTTTTCAGGAATCAACGGATGCCCCAGGTCTCTTGCCTGGATATACGGCGACCCGTCGGTTACATCGGGATATACCCACTGGGGGTTATCGTAAGGTAGTATCGCCAGGCTTGCAAGGGCTTCAATTTCCCCAACGGCGTTGAACCACCCCCGGACCGAACCACCCCAGCGCCGCTTCCAATCATCCAGCATTTTTAGCGTCCACAAGTCCCAAAATAAAGCAATGTTCAGTGGGAAATAGATTAACGCATTGCTAAATCTTAAGTTCATCCGGTCCGCTATCCGTGTCAGAATGCCCACGTGCCTGGAAGAGGGGCTATTTCCCGGGAAAAGGCGCTGCTTTAATGATACCAGGAAAGGTGCATGAAAAGGCTCCTGCTCAATCCAGCGCAACAGCCCTGTATAACGGCCGAGACGCCGCACAGCTTTACCGGTTTCTTCAAAGCGCTGCTGGACTGCCTTCTCACCGAGAAGGACTATCCCGGCCTGCACAACCAGCATGCCAACCGGCAGCACATATGAGAGCAAGCCGGTCAACGCCAGAAGAAATAACAGGCCCGTTACCGCAGGCAAGTACAAAACCGCGTTCCAATTGCGGTTGCCCCAAAACAAGGCGCCTTCTGCCCAGGACAGCACCCCCTCCGGATCCTGTTTTTTAAAAAACGGATCCATGCCCGCTGCCTGAAATTGCTGGCGAAAATCCAGGCGGGAGGTCAGGTCAGCGATGGCTTCCTGCCTGGGTTTCAGTTCAAGGAACCCTGCAGGGCGACTCAACTGTGCAGCAAGTATCTGCTCGCCCAAAAACGAACTGGTGGCGTTAATAAGTTGGAACAACGAACCTTTCCCAAAAATATTTAAGTCACTGGTATAGGGGTGGTCCGGGTTCACATGGTGCTCACCGGAATCAGGAAAGGATGTCCAGGCCCCCTCCAGTCGCTGCCGGGCTATTTTGTTAATATAGACCAGTTTTTCTAAAAAGTCAATCCGCCGTTTTACCCGGGCATGGTTACTGATCCAAAAGAAAAACAGCCCCAGCAGCGGCAGTGACAGGTAAGAAATTAACGCATAAGGGCTGTAGAACCCGTACACAAAAACGCCGGCTGCCAGGATGAAGGTGACAAGGCGCAAGGTGGACATCCTATTGCTATTTTTTTGAGCGCTTTTCAGGGCCGCTTCGAATGATTGCTGGCGGTGATGATACGTTTCCCGGCCGTTTAGATTTTCTGTGTTCAAGGCTTACCTCTTTTCGTTTTTGTTATCTTTTATTATTCTCTGTCAGGCTTTTCCGTTCCTTCAGGGTAAGTTCTCAGAAAATTTTTTTACAGTTTGCGCATTTTATGATATGCTATATTTACATCCTGACAAAGAAGGGTGGGAAATACTGTGTTAAACTTCATTCTAATCATAGCCGGTGTTTTTATTCTTATTGTGGTTGGTTTTCGGTTGGTCACTCACTTTTATTTCTGCGGGCGCGTCTCTAAGAAAAATCCCGGTGAAGATATTAAAGGTTGTCCGATATGGACCCAGAAGGGCAATCAAAAAAACAGGAATAACCGTTCTGGTAATTAAACCATCAATAACATAACATTTATGCCGCTGGGACACAACCGGCGGCATCGTTTATTCGCTCCCGAAAGGATGATCAATGATGCGTGAAACCCTTCACTTCGACGTAATCTGCCTGGGAGGGGGTGGCGCCGGCGTAACGGCCGCGATAAGAGCAGCGGAGCTGGGGAAAAAAGTTGCCCTGGTTTCCAAGGAGCCGGTGGGGTATGGCAATACCCGCCTGGCTGTCGGCATGATGGCCTGCCCCGGATTGCTGCCGGAAGACAGCGTATCCCACTTCGTTGAAAACCTGGCACAAAGTGGAGAAGGGTTAAGTGAACCGGTTATGGCTGAGGTCATCGGCAGGCAGTCCCTTGAATCCATTAAACGCATGGAAGATTTCGGCATGACCCTCTTCCGCGACAACGAAGGACGGGTGAGTAAAAGCGTTGTTTTCACAGCAGGCGGCCATAACCGGCCCCGTACCGTGCGTAATGCAGGGGGTGGACCGGCCCTGGGCGCCGTGTTAAGGGCTGCCCTCTGGCGATACAACATTTCTGTATTTCACGAAACCGTTACGCTGGAACTGCTTAAGGGTGAACAGGGCATCGAGGGCATACTCAACCTGGACCTGAAAACCGGCGAGCTGTTCCTGCTTTATGCCCCGGCGGTTATTATTGCCACCGGTGGGTGCGGTGCCATCTATTTTCCCCACACCTCTAACAGCTGCGGCGCCGTGGGAGATGGTCTGGCCCTGGCCTTAAAAGCCGGGGCTGTATTGTGGGATATGGAGCAGGTCCAGGCACTGCCCTTTGGTGTCACGCATCCTGAGTCAATGCTGGGCGCCCTTCTGGGTGAACCCAGCACGGCCGGTCCCGCCGGCCGCCTGCTAAACGGCAAGGGAGATGTCGTGCTTGAAAAGGATATCCATAAAATGACCCGGGCGGCGGTGGTTAAAACCATGATGATAGAAATAACAGCCGGAAGAGCCACTGACAAGGGAGGACTGCTGCTGGATCTCTCTCCCAATTTACATCGCCCCAACGGTGAAAAACTATACCGGGGCATAGAAGCCAGCGGCATTTTTAAAGCGGCCCTGCTTGCCTACGGGGAAAACGCATACCGCTGGAAGGAACCCTGGAGCGTACTGCCCACCATGCATTATCACATGGGGGGTATCCAGGTGAGTGCCCGGGGAGAAACCCGGGTTCCCGGACTGTTCGCCGCCGGGGAAGTACAGGCCGGCATTCACGGTGGGAACAGGTTGGGTTCCGTAGCCTTAAGCGAAATATTTACCTTTGGTCGTCAGGCCGGTGAAACCGCTGCAGCTTACTGCAGCAAAGCCCAAATCCCGCAAAGCATGTCCGGCATCGAGCAAACCCGCCATTGGAACGAAAAACTCACAGGTAGCGGGCGCTACGCCCCCCACCAATTAAAAAAGCAGCTGCAGACATGCATGTGGGATTATTGCGGTCCCGTTCGCCAGGAAGAGGATCTATTAAAAGCCCTCCAGGAACTCGACGAAATTGAAGAAAAAAGCCGCATGCTGTTCATCAGCCAGGATGGAATCTACAACCGCCAGCTTCTGGACGCAGCGGAACTTCAATTTATGCTGCCTGTCGCTCGAAGCATCGCCCTTAGCGCCCTGGAGCGTAGGGAAAGCCGCGGTGCCCATCTGCGCCTGGATTTCCCAGAAAAAGACGACCGTCACTTTTTGCGCCATACAGCCATTCATCAGGCTGAAGACGGTTCGTTGGTCAGCGGTTTTCATCCGGCTTCTGCAGCCAGTTAGCTGTTAGATCCGACATCCGGCATGACTGTTCTATTCCAGCCAAGGAGGTTACCGAATGCGCAACACGTCTTTAACATACCATTTAACCCTTAAGCGTTACCATCCGGGGAAAGCCTCTCCTTTCTATGAAAGCAATTATTCCATCTCTTTTAACGATGAAAGGCCGACGGTTCTGCAAGCTTTGATTGCGATTTACGAAAACGAAGATCCTACCCTGGCCTTTTCATACAACTGCCGTTACAAGAAATGTGGTTTGTGTGGGGTTGAAGTTGACGGGCGCCCAACCCTGGCCTGCGTCACGCCTCTAAATGAACATCAAACCATTGGGCCTTTATCTAACCTGCCCCTGTACAAGGACCTGGTGGTGAACCGAAACCTGTTGGAAACGCTGCTCAGGCGAGAACGGATATTCCGGGTGACAGATACACAAATAATCCGAACCTCCCCGGAAAATGAAAATTTTCCCATTTTCAAGTTGCATCCAAACCTGGAAACCCTGTTAAGTTGCATTGAATGCCTCTGCTGTCAAGCGAGCTGCCCGGCCTTAAAAGAAACCTGGAGCGCAGTTTATGCCGGTCCCTTCGTTTTTGTTAAGCTGGCACAACTTCACCTGGACCCCATTGACAGCCTGGACAGGTCTGCCCAGGCCTCCCAACTTGGAATTGAAGGGTGCAGCGGTTGTCTCCAATGCGTCTGCCCTCAGGGTATTGATATTTACAACCAGGCCATCTTGCCCTTAATGGAATAAAATCCCATATTTCTGTTTGAGAAGGGTTTTTACGCTTTTTTTGAACTACCCTGTATTATTCTCTCGAAAAGATAGAAAATAATGCTAGGGGGTGAATGCCGTGTTTGCTAAATCAAAAATGAAAACCACCAGCAACCTGGTGATCAGCCTGGGTGTTTTAGTAACCAGTCTTGGGAAGTTTGTTGGTGGCGGGCTCGGCAGAGGCCTCACCGGTTTTGGCCTGGCCCATATTGTTCTGGGCACCTTGGATAAATACAGGCCTACCGTGAGAGGCCGGTAGTATCACCTGGGCCAGTACCTGGCCCAGTTACTTACTTACCGGGGTTTCACCCCCCTTTTTTACAAAAATAAACCCGTTGTATTTTTACAACCCGGGTGCTATGATAAGAACAAAAAGGAGTTGGACAGGATGATCCAGGAACTGATTGAAAAGGAGCAGGACATCACTATAAACCTGGTAAACGGAACAACCCGGATCGGTATTATCATCGCATTCGATGAAGCGCTTAAGTTAATTAAGATTCGCAACCAGCACAGCGATGAAACCATCATTCCCCTGTCTTCAGTTGTCGCCATATTTCCAAAGCAGTAGCGCACAACCCTTCATTTATGGTTGCCAGAATAATGTTGTGCCGCGCTAAGCCTGGCTATTCCAGGTCTAAAAATTCCGCGGCTGCCCAGCCTGACAGTCCCGTGCCTTGATCTTCTACCTCCCACCAGGTATAGCCGTCCTTCACCCGGCTGTCATTATGCATGTCGACAACCCAAAGAAGCCTTCCCCTTGGAACCCGGGCAACAATATCACCCTCTGGCTTTCCTTCTACGCCGGGGCTTCTTCGTATAGCCAGCGTGCTTCCTGAACTGACTGACACGGTTGCTTTCATCTTTTCATCTATTTCTAACTCAATCGTTTCCAATTCTTCTGGTTCAGTACGCACATGTTCAGGTTCCTGATCTTTATTATTGGAAGACCCACCACAACCGGCAACAAGCAAGGTAACTATTATTATAGCTATCAAAAAGACGTTCAATTTTACGCCCTTGGTCATATGTTTTTCATCCTTACCCATTTAATTCTTACAAGATGATCTTATTCGTGGCAATTATATATATTTTCTCATATTTTCCTTTTCTTTGCAAGACTTTCACCGGAATATTGCAAAAATCGTAATTGCTCTGCCATTTTTCTTATTACGCATGCATCGTCATGAAGCAGGGGGAGAACCGTCCACGCAGCTTCCCTTACATGGTGCTCTGAGTATTTCCAAAATCTACTTCCTTTTCGTATCTGCATCAGTCAATCTGCCCAAGATAAAACGCATTGAACCGCTAAAAACAAACAGCAGCATACCATATATTAAAAGGACGCTGCCAGGCAGATTTGCACGGAACAAAAAACCGTACGCCATCACAGCAGCAACACCCACCAAAACACCCCCACCCAGTACCGCATAATCCTTCAGGTTAGAATTAAACCCGCGCCCATAAATTCCTAAAACAAAAAAGGAAACCAGGTGAAGGAAAACCACCGGCCACAAAACCGGTTCAAAATGCTCCACGTAGACAGAACCCATTGAGCCTTCCACCTGGAACCAAAGAGCCAGGAACAAGGCCAGGCCAATTAAAATGATGTCAACAAGAGCCAGTTTTGCACTCATCAACCCATGGTTTACCGGGAACAAGGGCAACCACCTGCCATCGTGAATTATCTCCTATTATTCCATGTTCAGAATAAAACTTCCTCTTTTGCCTGTAAATTAGAAGAAAAGGTTCGCCAATTCTATCGTCACCGTCCCCAACTTGACCATGGTCAGTGCAAGGTAGACAAAGCCTACCCGGCCCCTAAGAGCCAGAAGGGCGCTGCGTGTATATTGATTCCCCTCTTTTAACCCGCCTCCCGTTCATATTCGTGTTATCTTTGCCTGTTCATGTTTCCATTCGTCGCAACCGTGCGCTTTACAGTGGAAGGATATATATTAAGCCGTTTATTCCATCTTGCCTGGCTTCATTAGTCTTTTAGCGCTGATCAGGATGTCTCGACCGTATTTTTCCCGCAGCCTGTCCTTCACCAGGGTTATCTTTTTTTCGTTTTCAGGCGCAGGTGATAAAAGAGATAACTGCTGCCATTTTTCCAACCCCGATGCCTTTACACCCACCAACCGCCATGGAGGTTTACCCCTAAACTTAAGGAACAACGCCTCCACTGTTTTATAAATCGCCGAATCTCTATCGGTGCCCTCCGATAACGTGATATCTCTTGTAATGGTGCTAAAGTCGGCATAACGCAATTTTATAGAAATGGTTCTGGCCCGAAGGCCGCTAGCGCGTAACCGGTAGCCTACCTCTTCAGACAAGGCCAGAAGGGTACTTAGAATGTGATCCCGGTCAAAAACATCCTGGGGAAAGGTGGTTTCCTCTGAAATGGACTTTCGTTCGTGTTCCTTTTCGATTTTCCGGTCATCCTGGCCCCAGGCATATTTCTTCAACACGGCACCGTTTTTACCCAAAAGGCTGATCAAGCTGTCTTCGGGGAACAGGGCCAGGTCTCCTACCGTTGCAATGCCATAGGTCGACAGTTTTTTTCCCGTCACAGGGCCTACCCCCGGCAGCACTTTAACAGGCAGCGGCCACAAACGCTCTGGCACGTCCTTAGCCCAAAGGGCTTTTAAATTATCCGGTTTTGCCTGCTCGCAGGCAATTTTGGCCAGCAGTTTATTTTCGGAGATCCCGATACTAATGGGCAGCGCAAGCTTTTCCCTGACAGAAACCCGGATGGCCCTGGCGGTTTCAATGCCTGTTCCCTGCTTCACAGCCAGGTAAGCTTCATCGATGGAAACGGGCTCAATGTCTGG
Organism: Syntrophomonadaceae bacterium; assembly: GCA_007120815.1. The sequence goes on from SKMY01000001.1 coordinate 9,327, forward strand.
CGTGTATCCTTCAAATACCTTGAATACCTGGCCGGATATTTCCCGGTACCTTTTCATATTAACCGGAAGGAAAACCCCACCGGGGCAGAGCTCTCTGGCCTTTTTCATGGGCATGGCCGACCGAACCCCATATTTCCTGGCTTCGTAGGAACACGTTGAAACCACGCCCCGGCCTTCAGGGTGGCCGCCGACAATAACCGGTTGACCCACCAGCTCAGGGCGGTCCAGCAGTTCTACCGAAGCAAAAAAAGCATCCAGGTCGCAGAGGAGGATATCAAATTTATCTTCCATAAAGGTCCCCCGTTTATTTATATAAATTCATCCCTTTTCTAGAGCCAGGGCATCCTGTCCACTTTATCGCCCTTTAAAGGGCCGGTTATTTTTGACTTGAGCGGCTCGGGAACGTGTTTTAACTTTAACCCGTCAATTTTTTTAATTAAATGGGTTTCTACCCCGACCATTATTGCCAGCTCTTTGGCTGTAAGACCCTGGTTTTTTCGCAGCTCTTTTACGGTTTTGTTTTTAAACCCAAATTGAAACAGCAAAATCTCACCCACCCCTGATGTCTTAACGTTTAACCTGAGCTTAATTTCTACAACATATGAAGAATACCTTCCCCCTTTGGTGAAATAAAAAAGGGCAGGTTTGTTTCACTGCCCCATTTGCCAACCCGATCTTTATTTTCCTACTTGATCACGACTTCAGTATTTATACCCTGCGGTCTTTATCCGTTAAATACTGATCCCGCAGTTCCCGCTTTAACACCTTACCATAAGGATTTTTAGGAATTGCATCGACGAAATCAACCGTTTTCGGCTTTTTAAAGCTGGCCAGATGTTCTTTGCAAAAATCAAGAAGTTCGTCCTGGGTAAGGGTTTTTCCCGGTTTTAGGGTAACCACAGCCTTAACCGCTTCACCCCAGTATTCATCGGGCACCCCGATCACAGCCACCTCATGTACCGCAGGGTGCAGGAGGATAACATCTTCCACTTCCCTCGGGTAGATGTTGACCCCGCCGCTGATCACCATGTCTTTTGAGCGGTCAAGGATGTAAACATAGCCTTTTTCATCCATGGTCCCGATATCGCCTGTATGCAGCCACCCGTTACGCAGGGTTTCCGCTGTTTCCTCAGGTTGATTCAAGTATCCTTTCATGACCGCCTCTCCCCTGCAGACGATCTCGCCTACCTCTCCCGGGGCTAATTCCCGGTCTTCTTCATCTACAATTCTTACTTCCATACAGGTCCTGGCAATCCCCGCAGAAGTAAGCCGCTTCATTTCTTCTTCAGTCCCCTCCAGGCGGTGCTCTTCTTTTCGCAGGTAGGTAATGGTCATGGGTGATTCACCCAGCCCATAAAGCTGAACAAAGACAGGGCCGATCTTTCTGAGAGCATCCTTAATATCCTCAGCATACATGGGAGCGCCCCCGTAAGTAATGGCGCGCAGGCTGCTTAAATCATACTTGCTCAAGGCATCGCTGGTTAACATCGCTTTGATCATGGTCGGCGCCAGAAAAATATTGGTAACCCTGTATTTTTCGATGAGCTGAAAGGCCTCTTCAGGGCGAAATCGCGGCATGATAACATGGTTAGCTGCCTTACCTACATTGGGAATGGAATAGAGCCCGCTGCCGTGGCTTAGTGGGGCCGCGTGCAAAATGGCATCATCAGGGCTTAAACCGATCATGTCCCCATAGTAATTCATGGTCATGGCCAGTAAGTTCCGATGCGTGAGCATGGCACCCTTGGGTTTTCCTGTGGTTCCCGACGTATAGAAAATCCAGGCATTATCCGTGGGGTCCACTTCAACTTCTGAATTCTCTGTTGATGATCCGGAAAGCAGTTCTTCATAATTGAACATGCCCTTTACGGGTTCACCGGTGCAGATCATGTGCTGGATATCCACCAACTCACTTCGCATATTGGTTAGATGTTCTCTATAATTCTGACCGAAAATTATTGCAACTGCACCGGAATCTTTAATGATATAACCATATTCCTGAGGATGAAGCTGGGCATTTATCGGTATTGCTGTCGCTCCAATCTTAAAACAGGAAAACATACTTTCCAGCATCTGATTGCTGTTAGTCTGTAGTATAGCGATATTATGTCCTTTCTTAATACCCAGTTGCTTCATGGCATTTCCCAGTTGATTAACCCGTTCATCAAACTCCCGATACGTAAAATGCTTGTCTTGAAAAACGACAGCGGCACTCTCAGGATAGCTAAGCGCGCTTTTTGTTAAAAGATGGCCGATATTCATTGAGCAAATCCCCCTTACAGAAAGTGGTATCAGGATCATAGGCTGACCGCAGGCATATATTCAGTAAAACCTGCGTTTATCAACCGTGGGACGGTCTAAGCTTATTTATTTCAATTTTATGTGTAATCAAGCAATTTAGCAATTCGTAGATATTACAAATTTGTTGCCAGCTTTTGAACATTTTTTTAGTAGAATTGCGCAGTATCGGATTCTTATCACGGAATTAATCAAAAATGGACTTAGAATAAGAGTCCAAAGCCTAGCAATACTAGTAACAAAAGTAATCCTTTTTAAAAAGGATTAATGGCA
>SKMY01000269.1 GCA_007120815.1 Syntrophomonadaceae bacterium
ATGAAGTGGGGATACCCGCCTTTTTCTGCCTGAACGGCATCCCAGGTGATGTCGTGCACGTCCTTTTCGATTTTCTCCCCTTCCAGTGAGTAGACGTCTACAGTGCTTGAGGTGATAACGGCCATCTCGCCGTCTTCCAGGATATGGATTCGGCGGGTGTGGTTTAAAATGGCCGGCACATCAGAAGCAATGAAGTTTTCCCCTTCTCCCAGGCCGATAACCAGCGGGCTGTCCTTGCGGGCACAGACCAGCCTTTGATTGTCTTTTTTGCTTAAAACCACCAGGGCGAAAGAACCTTCTACGTGCTTTAACGCCTCGCTTACCGTGTTTAAAAGGTTGCCATTGTAGAAATGTTCCACCAGGTGGGCCAGTACCTCGGTATCCGTCTGGGATGAGAAGTGGTGCCCCTGTTCCTCCAGCCAGTGGCGCAGGGGCATGTAGTTTTCAATGATCCCGTTATGTACCACGGCAAAATCTTCGGTACAGGCATGGTGGGGGTGGGCATTATCATCCGAGGGCACCCCGTGGGTGGCCCAGCGCGTGTGGCCGATGCCAATCTGCCCTGTAGGGATATCCTGGCCTACTTTTTCTTCCAACCGGGAAATTTCTCCCTTGGATTTGGTGATGACCAGGCCATTATTACTGCAAAGCAGGGCAACTCCGGCGGAGTCGTACCCCCGGTATTCCAGCTTTTTTAGCCCCTCAATAAGTAACGGATAGGCCTCGTTTCGGCCGATATATCCAACAATTCCACACATGTTTTGTTCCTCCGTTTTCTAAGTGTGCATAACAGGTTTACTGTGTCCTGCCTGCTTTTTATGTGTATTAAAGAAAGCTTGTCTTTGTTCCCCTTAAATTCTACACATCCCTTGGTTTCTCCTGTATGACCAAAAAAGGGACGGCCTGGGCTGTCCTCATGGTGGGGATGTAATTGCTCATCCCTTTTTTTGTTCCGCCTAACGCCGCGAAGCTGGGGGACGGTTCTGTCGCTTTCCATTTTTTCAAGGTATGGGGACACACCTCTAAAAACAGGAATGTCCCCTAGGTCCTCCGCTGCGCTCCGGAAGCGCCAGAACCGTCCCCGTAGCTTCGCTTACAACTAAGCCTGGGCTGTCCTCATGTTTTTGGTGGATAGGTTCGTTCACCAATTTTTAGATGTTGTTAAAAAAAAACCTGACCTGCACGGTATCATGTTCTACCGGCCTTAGCCCTTCGGGAAGCTCCAGGGAAATCTCCAAGGTCGTGTCTTCCTCGTATACTGACAGGTCTATTTCCCCGGTGGTAATTTTTGAAACTTCATCCAGGAGATATCTTGGACCTTCCACGGCAATAGAGGAAGGGCTCACGATATAATTGCGGAGAAGGTCGTTTTCACCCTTAAATATGGCCTCAACAGGAATATCCCGCCGGGGATACTTAAACTCCACCCAAACATTGGCTTCCTGGGGCGAAACGGAAACACCTTCGATGATATTATTCCGGTTGTCCACAGGGTAGAGACGAATATCCCGGGTTAAAAAGCTGGTATGCCCATCCACGTCCATGTTAAAAACCACCCGGTCAATGTTTTCCACCTGGCGGCGGGGTCCTCGCACAAAAACCTCTTTTGGTGAAAAATCTGATTCACTGATTATCATGCCGTCGCCAGGGGCTCCCCGGTAAAGAGGGGTAACATTCATTTGTGTGGCAACCAGTTCGTGCAACATGACCGTTGCTTTGGCCGGCTGGATACCAACCACCGTCAATCCCCTGGGAACATTGGCGTTTACCTTAATATCATGGCGATTTTCTTCTTTGCCCTGTAAATCCACAAAAGCCTCCATGTCAGCGGGAGTCAAGCCGTCAAAAGCGTATTCCATGCCTTGCAGAGTAAGACTAACGCTTTCTGTCATTTCGGTTATAACCAGGTCTTCTCCCAGGTTTCGCCAGGAAACGGGTATATCTCTAAAGGTCAAGGTTCTTTCGAAGCCAAGAACCTGCCTCTGTTCTCCGGTGACGTAAAACCAGAGGATGATTGATAAAAATAGTGAAAGCACCCTTATGAAGTGAGGACTTTGAGTGAATTTATTGATCTTTGTCATCTTTCTGACCAAACCTCCAGGGCCAAAATTGGGAATCCCGTTTTCTCCTTGGGGTAAAGTACAGGTTCAGCAAAGTGCTTCTCAGGGTTTTTTCGTCCAGGTAGCGGGTCAGCTTGCCCTCGTGGGCCAGGGAAATCACGCCTGTTTCTTCCGAGATGATGATGACGACTGAATCGGAAACCTCTGTAATGCCAAGGGCGGCCCGGTGGCGTGTGCCCAATTCCTTACTGAGGTTGGGGTTTTCCGTAAGGGGCAGGAAACAGCCTGCGGCAGATACAATGTTTCCGCGTATTATGACAGCCCCATCGTGCAGGGGGCTGCGAGGCATGAATATATTGATTAAAAGCTCTGCGGTAACCACACCGCCAATTCTGATACCTGTTTCAATAATGTCTTTCAGCCCGGTTTCCCGTTCCAGGACGATTAACGCACCGATTTTTTTCTTCACAAGGACGGGTATGGCTTTAAGCAGTTCCTCCAGTACATCCCGGAACTGTTCATCGTCGTAATCTTGGAAAGACCGTTGAAATATCTTACCGCGCCCAAGATGTTCCAGAGCACGCCTGAGTTCCGGCTGGAACACAATAGGAATGGCAATCAAGCCCATGGTCATCAAGCCGCGCAGCAGCCAGTTCAATGTACCCAGTTGCAGCTCTCCGCTGATCACCATCGCTAGAAGCAGGATTATCAGACCTTTAACCAGCTGTTCTGCCCGGGTCCCGCGTATAATGAGAATTAAGCGGTAAAAAATATAGGCAACAATAGCGATATCAATGATATCCCGCAGGCCCGGTCGAAATTGTGAAAGCGTGACCACGATTTGTTCCCATATTGGTTCCCACATTTACAGCAAAAAACACCCCGTTCCCCTGCCTTGTTGTTCGGTCGCTTTATGGTTCAGTAACTTTATTAATTCTCTTTTTTTTTCAAAAATACCTTTTTGAAATAAACATTTTTTTATCCAGATCTTCCCGTAAAATAATCCTTGCTCAGCCGGGCCAAAAGGCCGCTTAAGCCAACCAGTCCAACCAGGTTGGGAAAAGCCATCAGGCCGTTTAATATATCCGACAGCGCCCAAACCACCCGAAGACCACCCAGGGCCCCCACAACAATAAAAAGGATCCAGGTTATGCGGTATATGGAAATGTAACGGCTGCCCAGGATGTATTCGAAGCATTTTTCCCCGTAATAGGACCAGCTCAGCACGGTGGTAAAAGCAAATATGGAAAGGCCAATAGATACCACAAATTGACCGGCCTCCCCCGGAAGGCCACGACTAAAAGCCTCGGCTGTCATTGCAGCGCCTTCCAGGCCCGAAGCGTAAGCACCGGTGACCAAAAGTACCAGGGCGGTCACGGTACAAATGACATGGGTGTCGATAAAAACTTCAATAACCCCCCAGAGCCCCTGACGGGCGGGGTGGGTCGTTTGGGCGGCAGCGTGGGCAATGGATGCGCTGCCCAGGCCGGCTTCATTGGTAAATATTCCCCGGGAAATACCAAACCGCCAGGCCTGGAATACTGTGGCACCCGCTACCCCGCCGGCAGCAGCGCGGCCGTGAAAGGCCGCTGCAACTATCTCAGCCAATGCCGGCGGAATCGATGAAGCATGGATAATTAGAATGTAAAGACAGCTTGCAAAATAAGAAATGGCCATTATTGGAACCAGGGTGGATGCGATCAGGGCAATGCGTTTTATTCCACCCAGGATAACCAGCCCGCCCACCAGGGCAAGTGCCAGGCCTGTCAGAACGGGGGGAAAACCGAAGGTGGCCTGGACCGCATCGGCTACGGAATTTGCTTGTACCAGGTTGCCGATCCCGAAAGCGGCCAGAGCCCCAAAAAAAGCATATAAAAGGGCCAGTCCTGGGAGGTTCAAACCGTTTTTCAGATAGTACATGGGTCCGCCGGCTATGCGGTCTCCTTTTTTTTCCCGGAAATGGACAGCCAGGGTTACTTCGGCAAACTTGGTGGCCATGCCGAAGAATGCCGATACCCACATCCAGAAGATGGCCCCTGGGCCGCCTAAAAAAAGGGCCGTGGCAACACCGGCGATGTTTCCCGTACCTACGGTGGCAGCCAGGGCCGTGGATAGAGCCTGAAAAGGTGTGATTTCTCCGGGAGCGTATTTCTGGCGGGGAGCGGCCATTTTGCCCAGGGTTTCACGGAATATGTAACCAAAGCGGAATACCTGAACAACGTTCAGCCGGATGGTGAGGAAAATGCCTGCAGCCAGGATAAGGGCAATGAGGGGTGGGCCGATCAATGCATCGTAAAACCAGTGGAGTAAATCTTCGATGATAAAAAGCCTCCCTGTTCCCGGCGCTAAATGCTTGCAGCAGTTACGAGTTCCGGGTTCACCCTGGATGATTAATGGGCGTGAAGCAGGAGGATGGTTCAGTCGCTTTCCCTTCTGTCCTCCGCTTCGCTCCGGAAGCGCCAGGACCGTCCCTGCAGCTTCCCTTACCATAGGGATTAATGGGCGGACAGGACCGACAAAGCGCCGGAGTTAAAAATGGTCTTCCTCTCCATAAATATGCCCTTCTATTCGAATTGTATGACCGCAATTGGCACAGTTTTTTCCTCGCAACCCTCGATTTTCAATACCGTAACCCCTGCGCACAATCAACAGGTTTCCGCAGTTGGGGCAGTATGTGCTGCTGCGCTCAAGGTCCATGACGTTCCCCAGGTAAACGTAGGATAGTTTTTCCCTGGCCCGTTCATAAACGTGATTCATGGTTTCAACAGAGGTAGGTGGAAGATCCAGCTTGTGGGCAGGAAAGTAACGGCTGAAGTGGACGGGAATATCCGGGTCAAGGGAGGCAATCCATTGGATGAAACGGTCAATTTCCGACCGATCGTCATTGAGGGTGGAGATAATCAGGTAGGTTAATTCCACGTGGCAGTTTTTAATGGAACTTTCCACAGTGCGCTGAACATGCTGGACACTCTTCCCTCGGCAAAAACGGCGATAAAAGCTGTCATTGAATGCTTTAACATCAACGTTCATGCCCTGGACATAAGGCAGCAGCGTCTTTAGAGGTCCAGGATTGATCAACCCGTTGGTCACCAGGACATTTTTAAAGCCCCGTTCATTCATGAAACGGGCGTTTTCCAGGACGAATTCGTACCAGACCGTGGGTTCGTTGTATGTGTACGCAATCCCCAGCTGTGCTTTTCGGTTGCGGGACTGCAGCAAATTGAGCAGTTTATCCGATGTGATGACTTCCAGTCCGGGATCCCTTTCTCCGTGGGCCAGGCCCCAGTTCTGGCAGAAATGACAGTGAAGGTTGCAGCCCGTGGTTCCGATAGATAGAATGTCCCATCCGGGATAAAAATGGTAGAGGGGTTTCTTTTCGATGGGATCAATGTTAAGAGCGCCGCAGAGATAATAATTGGTTGAATACAGCTTGCCTTCTTTCACAACCCGGACGCCGCAGATGCCTTTTTGCCCCTCTTTTAAACGGCAGTCCTGGGGACACAGTTCGCAGAAAATGAGGTCATTATCGCGGCGATAGTGGCTCGCTTCCTGCATGACACACCGTCCTTCCTGTTTGATTTATTGGTAGCGTTTTACCTCAAAGCGATACAGTTCCACAGGTTCATGGGGTTCGATTCCCGCTTTTTGGCGAGCGATGGACAGCTGTTTTTCAACGGTATCTATCCCTTCCAGGTTGGGGAGCAAAAGCCCGGTACTCGAACCAGAACGCACGATAACGCCGTAGCGGCCTGGATCCAGCTGAGAAGGATCATTGATTTTTTCGGGTTCCGACAGAACGTCTACACTGATTGTTATTTCACCGAGTTCATCCAGGGTCAGGGTTGGAAAGCGGGGGTCATTGAACCCGGCACTAAGGGCATTGAAGGCGATCTCCTCGGCCAGGTTACTCCGGGTCGGCTGGATTGTTCCGATACAGCCCCTCAGGGCGCCTCCTTTTTTCAAAGAAACAAAGGCTGCTCCAGGTTTGAGCAGTTCTGTAGGCAGATCCTCGGGCAGTTTGGGGAAACGCCCCTCTTTGAGCCGGGCCTCCAGCGCCCGACGCGCTATTTCAGTGTGCTCAGAACCTTTGTTTTCGGCCATTTAACTCGCCTCCTCGTGCTGTGGTGTAAGCGAAGCCACCAGGTAACCAACGCCGAAAGGCCCTTCGTAGGAAAGAACACGGGAGGACACGTCAAGGCCATCCAGGCAGCCCAGCAAAATAATGATGGAACGCAATCCACACTCTCCTGCATCGGAAACCATGCTTTCATCCATGTTTAACAGGGCTTTCACATCGTAGTTTTTAATATGGTTCACTAGCTCATGGTCAAAAACCTTGCCCTGGGGACTGTAGCCGGCCGGCGCAAAACGGGTCAGGCGGTGAGAAAGGTCACCGCTGGCTACAACGGCTGCTTTGCGTCCCGTCTGCCTGACGGCTTTTTGTATGGCTTTGCCGAACTGGAATAAGTCGGTCACCGGAAGCGGTGCAAAGGTGATAGCAATGATGCAGTGGCCTGTTCCGGCTTCCTGCAGATAATAGAGGGGCACGGTGATACCGTGATCCAGCACCACGGCCTCCCTTTGGTGGGTGCGTTCTTCCAGCCGAAGTATCCCGGGGCCCTCCTTGTTTGCTTCGGCCTCAATAGCGTCAATGAGCTGCAAGTCGTTTTGAGCACTTAATTGAACGTGAGGCGCTCGAAAGGGGGCAAAGTCCCCCTCCAGTTTTTCTCCCGCCTGAATGGTAGGGGCATGCCGATGCATGGGCCCGTGGGGCGTAATTAAGATAACCGTATCGGGATCGGCCGAAGCCACCTGGAGGGAAAAATCCTTTAAAGACTCCACTGTATTACTCACCCTGGTCAATTCTTCACGCCCGATATCGGGGATAATCAGGGGTGGATGGGGTGCAATTCCGGCAGCAACGATGCCCAATGGAATCCCTCCTTTCCCAGGTATTTGGTCTTGTTGAAATAATCCTGTCTCCACATTTTGCCTGTTTTCAACCTATTGTATCATAATCTTGCCTATTTATCATGTGCAATCACCTATAAATCTATGTCCAGGAAAGCCATGCAAAAGGTTTTGAAACCGGCCTCTCTAGCATATGCCTTCCCAGTAAATTGTTTTTCCATCGAATAAATATTTCTTGACCAATCCTTCTTGCTCCAGGTATATCAGGTGGGCAATGGCTTCGCCGGTAGCAAACCATTTTTGGTTGACGGGAAAGGCTTCCCAGCTTTCGGACACAATATCCCAGGTCATTTCTGAAGCCACCTGGAAAGCTGTTTTCTGTCCATTTTTCAAGATGGAGTGAATTTCTTCCAACCGGTGCCGGTGGTGCTCTATCAGTTCCTGGATCCTGCCCTGACAATCCTTGATTGGGCTGCGGTGTCCCGGCAAAACGAGCTTAACGTCCATTCGAGAAATCCTGTCCAGGCTTTCAAAGTATTTTTTCAGGGGGTTATCCGTCTCGGACCATGTAGATATGTTGGGGGTGATATCCCCCAGAATATGATCGCCGGAAATAAGCAGCTTTTTGTCGCTATCGTACAAGCAGGTATGCCCCTGGGTGTGACCCGGTGTGTGGACGCATTCCAGCTGGTACTCCCCAATTTTTAATCGATCGCCGTCATCAAGAAAGTGAAAGGGAATCTTTTCCACGGGGCTGAACCGCTTACCGGGGTGATTACGGATGGCCTTTTCCAGCTCTGCCTCGGGGAAGCCAAATTTGCGAGCGCGGTGGTGAAGTTCATCCCAAAGGGCGGTATTATCGGCGATTAGAGCATCCGGGCGGTTGAAGTAAACGCGGGATGTTGCCGAAGAGAGGTAGCCCGCCAGTCCCAGGTGATCGGCATGAAGGTGAGTGATAAATAGATCTGTTCGTTCCAGGTCGATGGCCAGTTTTTCCAGGGCATCGTCCATGGTCTGTTTACATTCTTGCCGGTTCATGCCCGTATCGATGATGAGATGTCTTTGGGGGGTCTTGATCACATAGGCGTTGGTGGCTTTAAGAGGGTTGTTGGGCAGGGGGACGTCTATTTTGTAAAGCTGGGGGCCTAGTTCTTCGATCATTTGCTCCCATCTCCTTTCCTTTATTATTCTTCAAAAAAAAGCCCCCTCCTGCAAGATGCAAGCGGGAACCGTCGATTAAGAAATATAATATATATGGTGTTAGCCCTCGGCTTCTTTTTTCTGCTCGCTTTCAGGCAAGGTTTCCCGCCGTTTGGATTGCTTTTGCTGATAAAGCTGCTCCAGTTCCTCAAAGACACGGAGCACCGCCTGCAAAGAGATAATAAGCATTTCGCGCTCTTCCAGGGTAATACGTTCAGCCAGGTTATTGAACCGAAGGGTTCGACGGTTAAAAACCAACCGGGCCAGTTGACGGCCAAAGGATGTCAGGGAAACCCGGACAATACGCCGGTCTTTTTCATCTCCGTAACGGCGGACCAGGTTAAGTTTCACCAGGCGGTTTATCATGCGCGTAACGGCGCTTTCCGCCAGAAACAGTTCCTGGCTGAGTTCGCCCATGGTGAGGTTTTCATTAAAGTACAGAACCAGCAGGGCATTAACCTGCCCCGGTGTAATCTCTAGACCGGTAAGTTCACGGCTTTCCTCCGTCTGAAGGTAATGCATCAGCTTGGGGAAAATCGTTTGAATGGCGGTTGTAAAATTGTCCTTATCCATGTAATCCACCAACTTCAAGTTCCCCCTTTTTTCATTCAAGATACGGAAGGCAGCCCGGCGACAAACGCCGGGCTCCTTCCTGGGGTATTATCACTGCTTATTTCAATACAAAGTACTTTTTCGTTTCGTACATTTCATTGGCAATGTAACGCTTGCGCTCATAGAGATTAATGAACTCAAAGCGAGTCAGCTTGCGTAAGGCGGAAAGCAGTGTGCGTTTGACATCGCCTTCTTCCATGGCGGCGATCATTTCCTTGCCCCACAGATCAAACTTGGGCATGGTTTCAGCAACAAAGCACTCCGTCATTTTAATGGCCAGCTCAGCCGCTTCTTCGCCTTTTTCCTGGATGATCTTCTTGGCACGCAGGTAAGCGCTTTCTGCGGCGAACACCTGGATAGCCATGTCAGCCATGCGGCCCAAGATTTCCTGTTCCTTCTGGATGGCTTCACCGTACTTCTGAACGGCGGTTCCGGACACCATAAGGAATACTTTTTTCATGTTTTCAATGAGGTTTTCCTGCTCGGCCAAAAGCTCGTCGGACATGTCAGCCATGATAGGCATCATGAGTTCTTCCTGAAGCTTTTGAGCGGCTTGAATCAGTGCGATCTCGCCTTTCATGGCCTTGCGCATCAGTGTGGCAGGAATGATCAGGCGGTTTATTTCATTGGTCCCCTCAAAGATACGGTTAATCCGGCTGTCCCGGTAAGCCCGCTCCATGGGGTATTCCTGACCGTATCCGTAGCCGCCGTAGATCTGAACGCCTTCATCGGCGATAAAATCAAAAGCTTCGGAGCAGAAAATTTTGTTGATGGAACATTCAATGGCATATTCCTGGATACCGTCAGCAATTTTCTTGCCGGCATCTTCCCCTTCCAGGTCGAAAGAAGAGAGGATGTCTTCAATGAGACCGCCGGAACGGTAGAGCATGCTCTCCATGACGTAATTCAGGATGGCCATATCGGCAATTTTGCTTTTGATGAGGCCGAACTTGGCAATGGGCATTTTGAACTGAACACGCTGCAGGGCATAGTCAACGGCATTAGCCAGCACATATTTACCGGCGCCGGCGCACCCGGCACCCAGCTTGAATCGCCCGATGTTAAGGATATTGAAAGCAACCTGGTGCCCTTTGCCGATTTCCCAGAGGACGTTTTCCACGGGAACCTTGGCGTCTTCAAAAATAACGCTGCAGGTAGAGGAACCCTTCAACCCCATTTTCTTTTCTTCAGGAGCTATGCTAACACCGGGGCTGCCGCCTTCTACGATAAACGCGGTAAACTTTTCATTATCGATCTTGGCGTAAGTGACAATAACATGGGCCCAGGCAGCGTTGGTAATGTACTGCTTGGCGCCGTTTAAAATGTAATAGTTTCCGCATTCACTCAGGACGGCTCGTGTTTTACAGTTCAGGGCATCGGAACCGGCTTCCGGCTCGGTTAAGGCATAAGCTGCAATTTTCTCGCCGCTGGCCAGGCCGGGCAGATACTTGGCTTTCTGCTCCTCGTTTCCAAAAAGCACGATGGGAAGGGTGCCTATTCCTGTATGGGCACCAAAAGCTGTGGCAAAAGAACCGTTTAGGGAAAGATTTTCGGTCACGATCAGGGTTGATATTTTATCTCCTTCTTCCCCGCCGTATTTTTCGGGGATATCAACACCGAGAAGACCCAGTTCGCCGGCCTCTCTGAGCAGGTTAACCACGACCCCTTCTTCCATGGCCTCGATTTCATCGGTCTTGGGAAGGACTTTGTCGGTGACAAAATCCCTGCTCATACTGGCAATCATTTTATGAGTCTGATCAAAATCCTCGGGAGTAAATACATCTTCAGGATTCGATTTGCTGATCAGAAAGGCACCGCCCTTAATTAATTCCTTGGACATTCAAATGCACTCCTTTCATCTCCAAATGTGATGGTTTACTTGCGCTCAAATATCCCTGCTGCACCCATACCGCCACCGATACACATGGATACCAGGCCGTATCTGGCGTTCTGGCGCATCATTTCATGGATCAGGGAAACGGTGAGCTTGGTGCCGGTGCAGCCCAGGGGGTGGCCCAGGGCAATGGCACCACCGTTTAAGTTAATCTTGCTTTCATCCAAACCCAGCTCTTTAATAACAGCCAGGGCCTGAGCGGCAAAGGCTTCATTAAGCTCGACCACGTCAATGTCTTCTTTCGTTAAGCCCGCCAGTTCAAGGGCCTTGGGAATGGCCACTATGGGCCCGATGCCCATGACGTCTGCATCCACGCCTCCAACGGCAAAGCTCCTGAAATAAACCAGGGGCTTTAGGCCCATGGCATCGGCTTTTTCCTTGGACATCACGACGACCATGGCGGCCCCGTCGTTAACCTGGGAGGAGTTACCTGCAGTTACCACACCGCCCTGTCTAAAAACGGGGCGAAGCTTGCCTAAACCCTCGGGTGTGCTGTCGACTCGGACGCCTTCATCGGTGTCAAAGATGATTTCCTTTTCAAAGAAACGCCCTTTTCCGTCGACACCCCGCTGTTTAACGGGTACCGGTACGATTTCATCTTTAAATTTACCTTCTTTAATGGCCTTGGCGGCTTTCTGGTGGCTGGAAGCGGCAAACCGGTCCTGGTCTTCCCGGTTTATGTTGTACTGTTTTGCCACGTTTTCCGCCGTCAGTCCCATGTTGATATAGGCCTGGGGGTAATTATCGGCCAGGTAAGGGTTGGGTGCCAGTTTATTGCCCCCCATGGGTACCATGCTCATGCTTTCGACACCGCCGGCCAAAATGATGTCGGCAGCCCCGATTTGAATTTGAGATGCTGCCAGGGCAATACTCTGCAGCCCTGAGGAACAAAAACGGTTTACCGTGTAGCCTGGCACGGAAGAAGGCAGTCCGGCTCTCTGGCAGGCGATCCTGCCAACGTTCATGCCTTGCTCGCCTTCCGGGAAGGCGCAACCCAGGATAACATCATCGATATCCTCAGGTTTAAGGCCGTTGGCCCGCTTGATGCTTTCGTTGATCACCAGCGCAGCCAGGTCTTCCGGCCTGGTATCTTTTAAAGTCCCCCTGTTGGCGCGCCCGATGGGTGTGCGCACTCCGGCGACTATGACAGCCTCACGCATAGAAATATCCCTCCTTAATC
>SKMY01000243.1 GCA_007120815.1 Syntrophomonadaceae bacterium
CAAGCGCTGATGGGTCCAGATCTGGATTATTGGAAAGCACAGTATGAAAAGAACCGGGACAAGCCATATTTCTTACAGTACCTTTTGGAAGCGACCTTTCATGATTTAAGGGTTCGCTTTTCACACCGTTCAAAAGGAGGTGTCTGGGTACAGCTTCATTCTGCACCCTATGAAGACCAACCCGATGGTTTTCCCATACTTCAATTTGACGGGCTTTTTCGGTTCATCGAATACATTTTGCTTACTGAACAAATGGTATCTCCCCAAAAATGCACAGACCCCAAGTGCGGCCACCTGTTTATCCCCGCCCGGGAAGGGCAGCGCTATTGCCCGGCACTTTTCGGTGAAAAGCGTTCCCGGTGTGAACAAAGGCACGGGCAGTCACTCAGGCGTGCAAAAAAGAAAGAAGGCCATACAAGCGCATAAAAAAGCCTAACAACCCGGTCTTCTGTCAGGCAGCCCTTTTTGCATGAATTCTCGCTGCAACGATCGTTAACCTGCCGGTAGTCGCTTAGGCCAGCTGACAACCAACGCCAGTATACCTTTTAATTATTTTGCCGGGTTTGGCAGGGCTGAGCTGTTTTGCTCCCCTAACGGCGTCATCGGCTTTCTTCTAAAAAGGGCCGGATCGCCAAAAATGTTTATAAAAAAGACGGCCGCTATTCCAAAAACCATATGAATCAACTTACAAAGCAGGTTGCTGTTGGGCTCTTTCCTCACCTGGGGTAAGACCCGGGCAAAGGCATTGAAGACTTGATCCAGTATGCCATTGGAAATCATTATGCCCTTAAAGAAGCCATAATCTCTTCCAGTAAAGGAAAGCGTATAGCAGATCAGCACACCGATTATGCCTGCAACGGTCATGTCCGCCGAGGTACCGATAACCCAGCCCCTCCAGGTTTTGGCGTCTTTTTTGTTTAAAAAAATTAAGGGGATCATCCGTCTACAGGTATACCTGGTTAGTCCGGAACGAACACCCGCTTCTCCAATGGTTTCCTTGATTAGATTTGCTGCTAAGCCTGCGAATAAACCCAAAATGAGCCTGTCATTAATGCGCCTCATCTATTTGTTCCTCCTTGACAGTTCGAGAGCTGTGATCACATTAGAGTTTTCCCACTCTGGAAGGTGCCTATTCAGTATCACCATGGACATGAACAACAGGTAGACTGCCGGGGAAAAAAAGACCGGGGATGGATTGTAACTTTCGCAGCCTTTGATGATTATTTAGGAGAAAAATAAGCGTAACTGCTCGGGTCTGTTTGTATGCGAAGCTGTGGGGACGGAACAAAAATAATCTGGGCAGTTACAAAAAAAGCGCCGGAGACCCGGCGCTTTTTATATTCATCTGGCAGGTATTGATTTGTGAAGTTTTACCACCGTTTGTTACATCTTTTCCGGCGGTCCATATTCCACACCGAACAACTCTACCCTGATCTGTTTAATCCGTTCATCCTCTAGAGGTTTATCATTCTGATCCCTGGGCACTGCAACGATCCGGTCCACTTCCTCCATGCCTTCCAGCACCGTTCCAAAGGCAGCGTAATCACCGTCTAAGTGCGGCCTCTCTGCAACCGTGATAAAAAATTGGGAACCGGCAGTGTCTGGTTGTCTGGACCTTGCCATGGATATGACACCCCGTTTATGGACCAGCTCGTTGGGGTAGCCGTTGGAGGTAAACTCCCCTTTAATGGCATATCCAGGCCCACCTCTCCCCGTTCCTTCAGGGCAGCCGCCCTGGATCATAAAGTCGGGAATCACCCGGTGAAAGGTCAGGCCGTCGTAATACCCATCCTGGGCCAGGGCAATAAAGTTCTTTACCGTGTTTGGTGCGTTCTCAGGGTCCAGTTCAACTTTGATCAGGGCGCCGCTTTCCATTTCGATTGTAACCTGCGGTTTAGGTTTATCCAAAAAATTCTCTCCTTCCGTCGTATCGCTGTTATTATTGTTAGTGTCCCCGCTTCTAAGGAATAAGATTACAGCCAGCGATAAAAAGAAAACCAATAGCATAACAACCCAGGGAATCCTGCGCGTACGCTTTACGGGTTCTTTTACGTTTCTTTTTTGAGCACCGGGGGCGCCGGGTTTTTTCTTGCCGGACTTCTTCTTTTTGTTTTTAGCCATGTTTGCCCCTTTCCTGTACGACCACTACAGCTTTTACTGGTTGTCCCGACTTTCGTTTCTAGGGAATCTAGCCAATACCGGGGAGCAAAAGCGCTCACCTATGACAAATTCTCCAATTGTTCGAAAAACCCTTCTTTTGTCCAGGTCTAAGTTAAAGGTTAAGTGAGCAAATAAACCAATAGCATCACTCGTGAAGGTCAATGGATTTCCCGTATTGACACGGAATCCAAACCCTAAAGGGATCGATGCTGCTTCTCACTGTTGCAAACCTGATGAGGCTCTTCCCTTAAAAAAGACAACAGCAGCTGATATCAGGGCCAGTATCATCGGAATGACAAAGACACCCCCACCTATGATAAAGCCAATAACTCCTCCTCCTGTAAGCAGCACGACTGATGCGCCAGGCTTGCTCCGGGCGAGAAGAGCACCTATGCATAGCACTAAAGAAAATGCCAGCACCAACAGTCCCAGGATTCTGAAAGACCAGTCTTCAAAGAACAGGGTATCCAGGGTCAGCTGGTAACTACTGCCAAGAAATAACAGTATGATGCCTGTCAAAATGCCAATTCCGCCGCCAACAAGACCTATAACAGTACCTAAAGAACCTTTCACAGCATATCAACCCCCGATTAAAATTAATGAAGACTTTCCGAAACAGCTTCGATGCTAAATTTGGCAGTTAATTAAAAAGTGTAGCAACAAAGCTGCTTCATAAATGTCAGACTTATAAATTTTAACACGGTTGTATCGCTTTGGCATCACCCCTGGGGTGATAAAGCATGAAAAAAGGCTCCAAAAAAAACGTTGGAACCTTGTGTACTGGGAAAGTAGTTAGCTTTCGGATGATTAACCCGGCGGGGGTTGCTTCTCCTGGTAGAGCTGAGCAGCATAATCCTCCTGGCACCCGGGGTCTCCAGGGAACAACCCTTGCGGATCAGGAAGGATAATCCTAAGCATTTGCCGCTCTCTCCGCTTTGATTTTATAAAGAGCACTTCATCATTGTCTATGACCTGATCGTACTTTTGCCCGTCTTCATAGCGCTTTCCTTGTTTAATGTTTTCTACGGCAGCAGTCAGAACAC
>SKMY01000185.1 GCA_007120815.1 Syntrophomonadaceae bacterium
AACGAGTGGTGATCGTCGGTGCAGTGGCGGCCGGAGGGAGTGCGGCCTTTAAAATAAAACGAATCGATCCGGAGGCTTCGGTCCAGGTTTTTGAGGCGGGGGAGTATATATCCTATGCCGCTTGCGGCCTGCCTTATTATGTGTCCGGGGTCATTGGCGATTATCGCCGCATGATCATGCGAACGCCCGACGATTTTAAAAAAGCGGAAATTGAACTTTATACGTCTTGTTTCGTAGAAAAAGTTGATCCCTCTCGGAAAGAAATCGTGGTTTTTGATAAAAAAGAAAAGCGGCAAAAAATCTATTCCTTTGACACCTTGCTGCTGGCAACGGGGGCTTCCCCCCTGGTACCACCTGTTGAGGGCAACCGGTTAAATGGGGTTGTCACGCTCCGTACCATGGATGACGGCCTGGAACTCCACAAGCTGGCGCATAAAAACGAAAAAAACCGGGTAGTGATAATCGGTGGCGGTTATATTGGTTTGGAACTGGCCGAAACCTTTAGGGTTTTGGGAAAAGAAGTGACCCTGGTGGAACAGAGCACCCGGGTGATGCCGGGCATTGACGAGGACATGGCCGCCCTTCTGGAAGAAGAACTGATCCGCAACGGGGTTAATTTAAGGACAGGCGAAACCCTTCACGCTGTGGAAGGAGACAACCAGGGCAATGTAACAAAGGCGGTCACCGATAAAGCGGCTTACCGGGCTGATCTGATCGTCCTGGCCCTGGGTGTTAAGCCGGCCAGCCAACTGGCTGAGGAGGCGGGCATCCAGCTGGGCGTAAAAGGAGCGGTTGCCGTTGATCGGTTCCTGGGTACCAGTGCGCCGGACATATTTGCGGCCGGTGATTGTGCGGAAACCTTTCACCAGGTGCTGAAAAAAAATGTTTACATGCCCCTTGGCACAACTGCCAACCGCCAGGGGCGGTTGGCAGCGGAAAACATGTGTGGCGGCCGTAAAGAATACCGGGGGTCCCTATGCTCAGCCGTCGCAAAAATATTCGATCTTTCATGCGCTCGCACCGGGCTATCTGAAAAAGAAGCCCAAGAGCAAGGGGTTCCGGCCGCTTCAGCCCGAATTGAAGCCCTGGATAACGCGCCATATTACCCCGGGGGGATGCCCCTTCACATCAAGCTGGTATACCATCCCATAAGCGGTGAACTCCTGGGAGGTCAGATCCTTGGAAACGAAAAGGCTGTAAAACGCATCGATGTGCTGGCGGTAGCTATCACATCTCGCATGACGCTGGACCAGTTGAGCGAAGTAGACATGGCATACGCGCCTCCGTTTGCCCAGGTCTGGGATGCCCTTTCTGTCGCTGCCGGTGTGGCCGAGGGCAAGCGTCTGCGCAAAAAGCATCTAAAAGGAAAGGAGCCGGGTTAAAATGGGCACGAATGAAAAGGAGTTTGTAAAGGAGATTACCCCGCGTTCGGTAGATTTTTCCCAGTGGTACCTGGATATTGTGCTGAAAGCAGAAATGATGGATTACGCTCCTGTAAAGGGATGCATGGCAATCAGGCCTTACGGCTATGCCATTTGGGAGAACATCCAGCGCCTGTTGGATAAGCGTTTTAAGGCAACGGGCCACAAAAACGCCTATTTCCCTCTATTTATACCTGAGTCCCTGCTGCAAAAAGAGGCAGAACACGTGGAAGGCTTTGCTCCGGAGGTAGCCCTGGTGACCCACGGCGGCAATGAGAAGCTTTCGGAAAGGTTGGTGGTTCGACCCACCTCGGAAGCGATCATTTGCAGCATGTACGCCAAATGGATCCAGTCCTGGCGAGATCTTCCCATCCTTTACAACCAGTGGTGCAACGTGGTCCGGTGGGAAAAGAACACCCGTCCTTTCCTGCGTACTTCAGAATTTTTATGGCAGGAAGGCCACACGGTTCACGCCACCGAAGAAGAGGCCGAGGAAGAAACCCTGAAGATGCTGGATGTGTACCGCGAGTTTGCGGAAACCGAGCTGGCTCTTCCGGTCATTTCAGGACTAAAAACGGAGAGAGAAAAATTTGCCGGCGCCCTGCGCACCTATACTATCGAAGCCTTGATGACCGACGGTCGGGCCTTGCAGGCCGGCACCTCCCATAACCTGGGGCAGCACTTTGCCCGCGCTTTTGAAATCCGCTTCCTGGATAAAGACGATGAATTAAAATACGCCTGGCAAACCTCCTGGGGAGCTTCCACCCGGCTCATCGGCGCCATTATCATGGTCCACGGAGACGACCGGGGATTGAAACTTCCTCCCCGGGTGGCGCCGGTACAGGTCGTTGTTGTTCCCATCTTGACCAAGACGCAAAAAGAAGAAGTCCTGGCCAAATCCTGGGCGCTTTTCAAGCAGCTGGGAGAATCCTTCCGCATGGAGCTGGATGACAGGGAAGGGTACTCGCCGGGCTGGAAGTTCAACGAATGGGAAATGAAAGGAGTTCCCGTGCGGCTTGAACTGGGGCCCCGGGACATGGAAAAGGGTGGAGTTACCGCCGTGCGCCGTGATACGGGGGAAAAGATTTTTCTTCCGGAAGAGGGACTTGCCGACAGCTTAGAACAGCTTTTAAACGACATTCAATCCAATCTTTTCCAGCAGGCCCTGGACTACCGGGAAAAAAATACCCGTCAGGCCGAAAGTTATGATGAATTTAGCAAGATCCTGGAAGAACACCGCGGTTTTATTAAGACCGGTTGGTGCGGTGAACGGGCCTGTGAAGAGCAGGTCAAAGACGATACCCGGGCCACCATTCGCTGTATTCCTTTTCATGAAAAGGAAAGTGAAAAAGGTGCCTGCATCAGCTGTGGGAAGGCGGGTAAGCACCTGGTTTACTTTGCCCGGGCTTACTAGGCGACTGCAGTGGGCCGACGCATAAACGGCATTTTTTATCCGGCTTCTGGTTACTGGATAAGAATAAGTATGTTATAATGCATGTAATAGCTATTGGCGATAGGAGGTGTTCAGGCCCGGATAATAAATGAACCGGGCGAATCAATGAAAAGCAAAGTCTATTTTTCCGAGCGAAGGGCCACGTCGCCTCGAAAGAGTTTGCCTGTTAAGCTGGAAAAACTGTTCGACAAGGGTGGATTAAACCACACGATCAGTGAAGGTGACTTGGTGGCCGTAAAACTGCATTTTGGCGAAAGAGGTTTGACCACCTTTATCAACCCTGTTTTTGTACGCCGTATTGTGGACAAGATCAAAAGCCTGGGCGGC
>SKMY01000215.1 GCA_007120815.1 Syntrophomonadaceae bacterium
TCAGCGGAGGCTAGGTTAATCAATGAGTTTTGAAATATTTTATTGTAATGTTTCATAATTTATGGCATTATATTAATTAAGATATGACTACTCAAGGCTATTTGTAAGCGAAGCTGCAGGGGGACGGAACAATAAAGCCCTAAGGCAGTTACAGTAAGATTAGGAAAATGGGGCAATAAAATGGATGGATTCCAAATGCGAAAAGAAAAGAAAAAAAAGAGCATCCTCCAGGCGGCACAGGAGCTGTTTTCCAGTCAAGGTGTTAAAAATACAACCGTAGCAGAAATTGCAGCTAAAGCCCGCGTATCCCAGGTAACCCTTTACAACTACTTTGGAAGCAAGAACAACCTGGTCAAAGAAGTGATCGGCACGTTCATGGAAGAAAAGTGGACGGACTCTGAAAAGATCATAGAAAGTGCCCTTTCTTTTCCGCAAAAAATTGAAAAAATCATCCTGGAAAAAGCACAGGTTGAGCATCAAAGCCCCTGGTTTGTTCATGCTATTGCTTTAGCCGATTCCGAAATCCAGGATTTGTTAGAAAGCTATTACCAAAAAAGGAGCATCCCTCTGCTCATCAAGCTCATTGAGCAGGGGAAAAAAGAAGGTTTCGTAGACCTGGGGCTGTCTAACGAAGCCGTCCTGTTCTATTTAAATATCTTTAAGGAAGCCATGAATCAGCCTGAATTTCTATGGGACAAAAACAAGGGGTTACGCCTGGACCTGACCCGGCTGTTTTTCTACGGCTTGATGGGTAAACCGCTGCAGCAGTAACCCTTAAATCGTGAAATTAAAGATGCTTACGAGGAAGAAATACTGCGGCGGGCTTGTGACTTTAAACCCTATTTGGAAAAATATTATGAAGAACTCCTGGAGGCTAATCATGAACAAGCTTTTGATTCAAAATCGCTTAGCCTTGATCCACGATTATCTTACACAAATGGAAAGATTGTCAAAAAAAGATAAAGAATTATAGCTTTTTATTAATGAAATCAATCTTTTTATCCAAAAATAATTCTGACAAGCATGTTATCAATGATATAAATTTAATAAGGCGGCCGCTGAATGCACCAGCGGCCGCCTTATTTTTTTGAAGCCGAGCAAAATATTAAGGAACCCGTAGCTTCCCTTGCGTCTCCTAGCTCCCTACAAATAGTCCTGAGCAGTTACACCTAAATATCTTTTTCGCCTTGGGGGGCTGTAATTACAACCGTCCGGGTTCTGGCCACCCAATCCACATCCAGTCCGGTGCTCTCGGCGATGAAACGGACAGGCACCAGGGTGCGGCCATCCATCACGGTTGCGGGAACATCCAGAGTCCCTGCCTGACCGTTAACCAGGGTTTGTGTGCTGTCTACCGTCAGCTGGATGGTGGTAGCATCCTTGGTGCCGGTAATGGTCCGGGTCGCAGCATCGTAATTCACGTCGATATCCAGGGCCTCGAAAATGGCCCTCAGAGGGACCATGGTCCGGCCGCTAAGAATAATCGGCGGGACGTCGGTATAAAGTGGCCTGTTGTCGATGTTAATGCTGATAGGAGGCGTGCCTACCACCGCCAGGGAGTGAGAGAATCCTGCAGCGATGGCCAGGCCGTTGTTTCCGCGAAGCCCTTCAATGCGGGTAGGGGTGTTTCTGTTGTTTCGATCACCCAGGCCCAGCTTGGGACCACCCTGCCCCCAGCAGTAAACGTCGCCGTTTTCCAGCACTGCCAGAGAATGCCTGTAGC
The DNA here is from genome assembly GCA_007120815.1 of Syntrophomonadaceae bacterium. The sequence continues at coordinate 1,724 of SKMY01000215.1, forward strand.
CGGCATCAATTAAACTTACCCCGCTCAAAGCCAGCTTGGTGGGGCGGTTCCTATTGGTGGTATCACCCAACCCAAGTTGTCCGTAATTGTTATATCCAAAGGCGTAAAGATCCCCGTTTTCCAGCAGGACCAGGGAAAAGCCAGACCCGGCACTGACCGCCTTAGCCGGACCCAAACCCGGTATTTTAGCAGGGGTATTGCTGTTGGTACCGCTGGTTTCATAACCCAGTTCGCCGTTACGGTTGCTTCCAAACGAGTAGACATCCCCATTGTCCAGAAGGACCAGCGAATGGGTACTGCCGGCAGCGACAGCTTTGGCCTTGCCCGGAAGGGCTATTTTTTGAGGCGTGTTGCTGGGGCGTGCGCCGCTCATACCCAGCTGACCCGAGTAATTGGAACCCATGCCGTACACATCTCCATTTTCCAGGAGCACCAGGGTATGATCCTGTCCGCCTGCTGCAGCTACGGCCTTGCTGATCCCTTGCACTTTTGCTGGGGTCACTCTGTTCACTGTATCGCCCAGACCCAGTTCACCGTAGGCATTACGCCCAAAAGAGTAGAGGTCGCCGTTTTCCAGAATGACCAGTGAATGGCTCCGGCCAGCCGCTATCGCTTTAGCTTTGCCTATGCCCCCAATTTTAGTGGGGGTATGCCTGTCCTCCTTGTCTCCGAGTCCCAGCATGCCGTAAACATTAGCCGGCCCTAAGTTGCTGCCAAAGGAGTAAACATCCCCGTTGTGCAGAAGAGCCAGGGAGTGACTATCACCCACTTCAACATTTTTGACATTAGCCAGGCCGGAGATCCGAACGGGGGTATTGCGATCACTTCTGTCTCCATGCCCCAGCTGACCGGAACCGCCGGCGCCAAAAGAATACACCCCGTCAGCCGGCGCGGCCTCGACCAATGCAGGCATCCACATCACCGGAAGGATCAAAACCAGTGCTAAAACCACCGTCAACAGCTTTTTGAATCGATGACAATTACTTTTCGTCAACAAATAATCATACCTCCTCTTTAGTTTTGTTATGCTTCCATATTCTTTATTATACACTTCATAGTTAAGCTTTTCTATTATACAAAAGTATGATTTTTTGTCTTCACAGAAAAAACCGCTGGCGAAAAAAAATGTATAAATTCTGTGAACGAGGTTATTTCTAAAAGCCATGGGGACGGTTCCATCGTCTTCCCATTTTTCAAGGTATGGGGACACACCTCTGAAAATCAGAGGAATGTCCCCATAGCCTCCGCTGCGCTCCGGTGACGCTGAAACCGTCCCCATGGCTGACAAACGTCGGCTTTACTGAATATATACAGAAACGTTTTCAGCCAGCGGCTTGTAAGCATGGAATCAGCTCGGATGTCGTGTCAACAGCACTTCCCCTACATACCGCTTTGCTGTTGATAAAAATATGCCAACTTAGGTGAAGATTTTCCA
>SKMY01000126.1 GCA_007120815.1 Syntrophomonadaceae bacterium
ACATGCGGACATTTTGATCGTTGCTGTAGGACATCCCTATACCATTACAAAAGATATGGTTAAAGAAGGGGCAATTATCATAGATGTGGGTTTAACCCAGGTAGGAACACGCCTGGTAGGTGATGTGGATCACGACGAAGTTCAAAAAATTGCCGGCTGGATTACACCGATAACCGGTGGCGTTGGCCCTGTCACCATTGCCATGCTTTTAGATAACCTTGTTGAGGCATGCAAACAGCAATGAAACAAAACCCAGTTTATACCGTATCACAAGTCAACCGTTATTTAAAAAAAATTATTTTGAATGATATGGTCTTACAGGATATTCGGGTTCTGGGAGAAATATCTAATTTTAAATTTCACAAACCCTCCGGTCACATCTATTTTACCTTAAAAGATGGTGATAACTTATTAAGGGCGGTTTTTTTTAAGAGCAAAAACCAGCAGCTTTCATTTATGCCGTCTGAAGGAATGAGCGTTATTGCCAGGGGAAACACCTCTATTTATGAACGCACTGGAACGTTTCAACTCTATGTAGAAGAACTGGAACCGGAAGGACAGGGCACGTTATATCAAGCCTTTGAAAAACTAAAAAACGAACTTCAAAAGCAAGGGCTTTTTGACGCAGCACACAAAAAGCCCTTACCCTATATTCCACGAAAAGTTGGTGTAATCACTTCTCCTACAGGAGCAGCTATTCGGGATTTTCTTGCTGCTCTGCAAAGACGGTTCCCTTATTTGCATGTCACTATAGTTCCCGTTGCAGTTCAAGGAAGGGACTCTCCGGCGCAGATTGTTCATGCGTTAAAACAAATGGACGTTCAAGGTGATTATGATATTCTGGTATTAACCCGGGGAGGCGGTTCGCTGGAAGAACTCTGGTCTTTTAATGATGAAGCAGTAGCCCGGGCTATATTCTCTACGAATACCATTGTTGTTTCTGCTGTCGGACATGAAACAGACTTTACCATAGCAGATTTTGTTGCTGACCACAGGGCTTCTACCCCAACTGCAGCAGTGGAACTAATTACGCCTGACAAACACGACCTGATTACCAGGTTAAACGTTATGGAAGCCCGGCTTAAGAGTAATATTAAAAACAACATTCTCAGTCGTTTTCACCTCCTTAAACATTTGTCCAGTAACAGGTCCCTGAAGTATTTGTTGGATAAAATAAATCATCAATCCATCCGGATTGATGAATTAGGTCAGAGATTAATTCGAGAAATGGAATATGACCTAAAACTAAAGCGTTCAGCCGTTGATGGATTAGAGGATCGAATCAATGCTTTGAACCCAATAAATATAATGAAGAGGGGTTTTACGCTGGTTGTGGATGAAGATAACATGATTATCAAAACAATTGAACATGTTCGGTTAGAAAAAGAACTGGAAATTGTCTTTACCGATGGACGAGTCAGTTGCCAGGTAAAAGGTATGAATAAGACGAGAATATGATTCTGGAAGGGCGGATTGTATTGATGCAAATATCTCTAGACGATTTAACCTTTGAAGAGGCGATTAAAAAGCTGGAAGAAACAATAGACAAAATGGAGCAAAAGGAACTAACCCTGGAAGAGATGCTTAACTGTTTTCAAGAAGGCATTAAACTCACACGTCACTGTAAAAACATCTTAAACCACGCTGAACAAAAAATTGAAATGCTTCTTGAGGATGGAACAACAATCGAATACAGCAAAGAGGAATCTTTTTAAGTTTCTTAAGCATTAATTTTATTTAAGGGGACACTTTTCATATGCTTGATAATCAGCTATTTAAAGAAAAAATAGGACTGGTTGAACATGCTCTGGACCTGTTTTTGCCAGATAGTGACTGTTACCCGGAGAGCATTCACAAAGCCATGCGTTACAGCGTTTTTGCCGGGGGCAAACGCATTCGTCCACTCTTAATGATGCTTTCAGCGGAACTTTTTACCAATGACTTAAACCGAATCATTCCAGCCGCTTGTTCCATAGAACTTATTCACACGTACTCCCTTATTCATGATGATTTACCTGCCATGGATGATGATACATATCGAAGGGGTCGTCTTACCTGCCACAAGGTTTTTGGAGAAGCCATTGCTATTCTTGCCGGGGATGCCTTGTTAACGAGGGCTTTTGAAATCATTAGTGAAGATGTTACTCATAAATGTGAAAACCCGTACTCTGTCAAGTATTCTTTAAAAGTTAAACCTGAGGTTAAGCTAAACGTTATCAACGAAATAGCAAAAGCTGCAGGGGTAAATGGAATGATTGCGGGACAGGTTATTGACATAGAGTCTGAAGGGAAAAATCCGGGTAATGACGTTATTGAGTACATTAATAAGAAAAAAACCGGTGCATTAATAGAAGCGTCTATTCGACTGGGGGTGCTGCTGGGGGGAGGCAAACCGGAGGACCTGGATGTTTTAGGCCGTTTTGGCTCTTTTATTGGGGAAGCTTTTCAACTGGTTGATGATTTACTGGATGTTCAGGGAGATTCTATAAAAATGGGTAAAGATATTGGTATGGATGCACAAAAAGAAAAAGCAACCTTAATCGCTGCAGAAGGAATTTCAAAAACGATAGAGAAAAGAAACCGGTTGCATAAGCAGGCCATAGATCTGTTGTCTTCTTATGGTGATGCTGCAAGTTCTTTTAGGCGTGTAACCGATTTTATCTTTTTCAGGGATTACTGATTGGGGACGCTGCAAGAGGGTTTACAAATCTTGAGATAAGCCAGGCAATGTGCTATAATCGAACTGGGACATAGGTGGTGCAGTATTCTAGTTAGGGCAGACGCTTCTGAAGGCGGGCCTAAAAATCCGCCAAAGGGCACATCGATGAAGTTCCTGGTGCCGGCTGCTGAAGCCCAGTCGGGGGTTGGTGCTGGGAGTTAAGAAGGATGGGGCGATCTACAAAGGCATGTAGGCGATGACCCTGCCTCCGCGGAGGCCTTGTTTCTTTCCGGTATACAAGATGTGTATACAATGGAGGAAATGGGGTATAAACCTGTTACGGCAAGCTTGGGAGCTTGCCAGCAGCGTAGCCTGCCTTGAGTGGGGTATGAGGGGATTATGGAATTAGAAATGATTACTGTCGGCCAACAGAAGTCATTGATTGCCATATGAAATCTGCCCTGCAAAAGAGGATAAGAGATGGTTAAGGATTGCAGAG
>SKMY01000146.1 GCA_007120815.1 Syntrophomonadaceae bacterium
CCCGTGCTTCCCTTGCCTCCTGCCCCCGTGCTTCCCCTTGCTTCTCCGTCCCCGTGCTTCCCCTTGCTTCCTGCCCCCGTGCTTCCTCGTTCCTTCCTGGCTGTCACTTCCTCCCCCTTGGAAAATATTATTAATTTTTAACAGCCCCCGGCGCAACCATTTGAATCATTTTTCGTCATACATAATAGAACACTTAATTATTTATGAGAGGACGTTTGGAGAAAATGAAAAAACCCTTTTTGCTTGTATTCCTGTCACTGGTATTGCTGGTTGCCTTTTCCGGGCTGGTGAGTGGAACGGAGTTAGAGCCCCCGGCAGCCCCTTCGGGCTTAAGTGCCACGGCGAATACCAGCACCCAAATTACCCTGAATTGGACCGACAACTCCGATAATGAAGATGGCTTTAAGATTGAACGGAAGCAGGGTAGTGGATCCTTTGCTGATATAACCACCGTCGGCGCTGAGGTAACCTCTTTTGCAGATACGGGCCTTACTCCTGGCATGGAGTACACCTACCGCATTAGAGCATACAACGCCGCAGGAAATTCCAGTTACTCCGATGCTGCCAGCGCCACCACCCTGGATGCGGTTCCGAATGCACCGGATAACCTGAAGGCAAATGTTGTTTCGGGTACACGAATTGACCTGACCTGGAGGGACCGTTCAGGCAACGAAACGGGCTTTAAAATCGAGCGGAGAACAGGAAGCGGCAGCTTCAACCTGGTGGCTACCGTGGACGCAAATGTCACAACCTACTCCGATACGGGCCTTAACCCCGGAACCCAGTACACCTACCGCGTATGCGCATATAACAGCGGGGGCGATTCCGGTTATTCCAGTGAAGTCAGTGCCACCACTACGGCGGCAGTAACCACTCCGGCCGCCCCGGATAACTTATCGGCAACAATGGCTTCAAGCACCCGGATCAACCTCACCTGGAGGGACCGATCCGACAACGAAACGGGCTTCAAAATTGAACGGAAAAAAGACGGCGGCAGATACGCTGAAATCGCTACGGTAACAGCCAACACCACCTCCTATTCCGATACCGGGCTGGAGGCCAACACGAAATATGTCTACCGGGTGCGGGCCTACAACGCTGCAGGCAATTCCAGCTACTCCAACGAGGCCAGCGCCACTACGGCAACGCTGCCCAACGCGCCCACCGACCTGAAAGCGGAAACCGTTTCCGGTAAAGAAATCAAGCTCACCTGGAGAGACCGGTCTGACAATGAAACGGGCTTTAAAATTGAGCGGAAAAAAGACGGCGGCAGATACGAAGAAATTGCTGTTTTGAGAAGGGCCAACGTCACCACATACACCGATACAGGCCTGACGGAAAACACAAAATATGTCTATCGCGTAAGGGCTTACAACGCCGCAGGTGACTCCAGCTTCTCCAACGAGGCCAGTGCCACCACAGGAAGATCGCCCAACGCACCCACCGACTTGAAAGCGGAAGCCGTGTCTAACAAGGAAATCAAGCTCACCTGGAGAGACCGGTCTGACAACGAAACGGGATTCAAAATCGAGCGGAAAAAAGACGGCGGAAATTACGCTGAAATCGCCACGGTGAGGGCCAATGTCACCACGTACAACGACAGCGGGCTGGAGGCCGGCACCAAATACGTCTACCGGGTAAGGGCCTACAACGCAACGGGCAATTCCGATTACTCTAACGAGGCCAACGCCACCACCAAATCGCTGCCAGAGGCACCCGCCAACCTGAGAGCGAACGCCGTCTCGGAAGAACGCATTAACCTGACCTGGTCCGACCGGTCCGATAACGAAACGGGCTTTAAAATTGAGCGGCGAAAATCCGGCGGCCGTTTTGTGGAAATTGCCACGGTTAGAGCTAATGCCGTGTCTTATTCTGACCGGGGACTGGAGCCCGGCACCACCTACAGCTACCGGGTGCGGGCATACAACACGTACGGCAATTCGGGCTACACCAATGAGTCCGTCGCCACAACACAAAGTTTACGGACGGTTCTTTTCACCATCGGTGAAAACAATTACACTGTCAACGGGATGCGGCGGACCATGGATGCGTCCCCGATAATCACCGAATCCAGAACCCTGCTTCCTGTCCGGTTCGTGGCCGAATCCCTGGGGGCCGCCGTAACCTGGGATGAACGAGCCCGTAAAGTAACCATCACCCATAACCGAAACGTGATAGAACTCTGGATCGATCAAAGCCAGGCCCGGGTTAACGGCAGAAACCAGCTGATCGACCCGGATAATCCCAACGTAAAGCCCATCATCGTCTCGCCCGGGAGAACCATGCTGCCCCTGCGTTTTATCAGCGAAAGCCTGGGGTGCCAGGTTGACTGGAACGAACGGACACGGGAAGTTAAGGTGACCCTGGTCGAATAATCGATAGATAAGATGAATAAAATTTTTGAAAATTTAAAGGATATTGCCTTGACTGAAAAGAATTATTTAAGGGCGCGGTACTTTTTTAACATCCACCTGCGCCCTTTTATCATTTCTTTTTTCTGACCTAAATTTTTGAGGAGGGACAACATATGGAGAGAGTTTGGCTGAATCATTACGAGCCTGGGGTACCCCACGACATTCCAGAGCCCAAGGAAACCCTTCCCCTGCTTCTGGATATCGCGGCGCAAAAATACCCTAATAATACCGCCACGGTATTTATGGGCGGCCGCCTGACCTACCAGGAGCTCAACGCCCTGGCAGACCGGTTTGCCGCGGTTCTTTCTTCCATGGGCCTGGGTTTAGGTTCCCGGCTGGCCATTCACCTGCCTAACAGCCCCCAGTTCGTCTACTGCTATTACGGGGCCCTGCGGGCCGGCTGCACCGTGATTCCCTGCAACCCGCTTTACGTGGAACGGGAGCTGGAGTACCAGTTGAAGGATGCAGGAGCTGAAGTCATTGTCACCTTAAGCCGCTTTTACCCCATGGTACGACGGATCAAAGAAAAGCTAAAGTTTAAATCCATCATTGCCACCAATATCAAGGAGCACTTCGCCGGGCACATGCGCCTGCTCTACACCCTGGCCAAGGAGAAAAAAGAAGGCGACCGGGTAAACGTTCTCCAGGGAGATTTCTGGCTTCAGGACCTGATGTCAAAAAACGCCTCTTCCCCCGTCCCCCGGCCTGAATTCCCCACGGAAACCGAGGCCTGTTTCCTCTACACCGGGGGTACCACCGGCGTTTCCAAGGGCGCGGTGCTGACCCACCGGAACCTGGTGGCCAACGTTTACCAGTGCAAGGCCTGGCTGCCCGATGCCCAGGAAGGAAAAGAAGTCACCCTGTCGGTGCTGCCCTTTTTCCACAGTTACGGGATGACCGCCTCTATGAACTTTCCCATTTACAGCTGCGGAACTATGGTCCTGCTCCCCCGCTTCGACCTTCAGATGGTCTTAAAGCTAATCGACAAGGAAAAGCCTTCCCTCTTCCCCGGGGTGCCCACGATTTACGTGGCCATAAACAATTACCCGGAGATTCAGCGCCACAACCTGGGACACATCCGTGTGTGCTTAAGCGGGGCGGCGGCCCTGCCCGTTGAAGTCCAGAGCACCTTTGAAAAACTAACGAGCGGTAAGCTGGTGGAGGCTTACGGCCTTTCCGAGACCTCGCCTGCGGCCCTGATCAACCCGGTTAACGGCACCCGAAAGGCCGGGAGTATCGGCGTTCCCATACCCAGCACCTATGCCAGGGTAGTGGATGCCGACGACCCGACAAAGGAGATGCCCGTCGGCGAAAGCGGGGAACTGGCCATTAAGGGACCCCAGGTGATGAAGGGCTACCACAACATGCCGGAGCAGAACAAGGAAGCCATCGTGGACGGCTGGTTCCGCACGGGGGACATGGCAACCATGGATGAAGACGGCTTTTTCTATATCGTGGACCGGAAGAAAGACATGATCATTTCCGGGGGCTTCAACATCTACCCCAGGGAAATCGAGGAAGTGCTCTACGGGCACGAGAAGATCAGCGAAGCCGCGGTCGTAGGCATACCCGACGAGTACAAAGGCGAAGCCGTTAAGGCCTTTATCGTCCTGAAAGAAGGGCAGACCCTGACCGAGCAGGAGGTCATCGATTACTGCACTAAAAACCTGACCAAGTACAAAGTGCCCAAAAAAGTGGAATTCCGCAGTGAACTGCCTAAGACCATGATCGGCAAAATCCTGCGTCGGGTCCTGCAGGAAGAAGAAAAAGCAAAAATGGCCAAAGAATAGTAAGCGGAGAATAGTAAACGGAAACGATTAGCGACATGGTCCCACCCTTAACCGTGCCGGGCGTCCACCCGCTGCACCGCATATCCACGGCCGGTGGGGTAAAGTTGATCATCCGTTCTCGGTTCAACCGTTCTCCATTCTCCTATCGTACTTAAACTCTCTGCTTCCAAACCAAAACAGCAGGTTTACAAGAGGCCGCCCCAAAAGCTTTTTGGGGCGGCCCCTTTTTGTGTGCACGTCCGGTGCCTGAGCGCAAAGATTAAAAAGCTATATTTTTCCGCACCAAGCAGGGTATTGTAAAATTTTATCGAATCATATAGAATATGGCAATTATATCCTGTTTTTTCGACCCTGGTTGGCTGGAGGTGTGAGAAATCCGCTCATTCGACAACGATTCCCTGAAAGGCGACGACGCCACCTATTTGATGATGCTGGAGAATTCAACCAGGAAAAAAACCTGCCACTTGGAGCTGCCCAGCAGCCTGGACGCCCTGGATCAGCTGTGGGAAGAAGTCTATAGCCTGGTTTCCGAGGAAAAGGCGGAAATGTTCATGTTCGGCTTGCACGAGCTGGCGGCCAACGCCATGGAGCACGGCAACGGGTTGAACCCGGAGAAAAAGGTCTTTGTTGAGCTGGCGGTTACCGATCAGTTTATCGCTGCTTCGGTGGAGGACCAGGGGGATGGGTTCAACTGGCAGGACTTCGTGGGCAACCCCATTGAGTTTCAATTAAACCAGGAACGGGGGCGCGGCATTGCCCTGACCCGGCTTTACTGCGACCGACTTTACTTTAACGAGAAAGGAAACAAGGTGGTCGCCGTAAAAAAGCTTCACCAGGGAAGCCCGTGATCGTAATTATTTGCTGCGCCTTCTCATACAAGGAGATTGTCTAGAATGATCAACATAATACACACCATACAGGCCCTCATTGCTGAATACTGGACATCCATCCGCTTTAAAATCGTGTTTTTATGCGCCCTGGTACTGCTGGCCATCATGTTCATTTCTTTGAGCGTCGTTCACACGGTGGGCCGCGCCCTGTTGACAGACCAGATCCTGGACGATTTAAGCGCAGTGGCCAAGTCGCGGGCCGATCAGGTCGTGGGCCTGATCGAACAAGACTTCGAGCGGACGGCCCTGGTCGCTTCCCGGACCCAGCTTCGAAGGCGCCTGGTTGATTTTGAAAACACCCCGGGAGACCCAAACCCAGGCCTCGATCAAATGATCCATATCGTTCAAGACGCCCGCCATGCCGTGTGTGCCATTCGGGTGATTGATATTATCACCCTGGACGGCACCGTAGCGGCTTCCACTAACTATAACCATATCGGCCGGGACGATTCGGACAGCCCCTGGTTCACAGCCGGTGTTCAAGGAAACTATCAAAGCCGGTTTCCCGATGAAAACAAGCTGCTGATGTACACCCTTGCCCTGCCGTTGGTCCACCCGGCACCGGAGGATAACAGCGTCATCGGTGTGATTAAAACCGATGTATTTCTCCGGCGGTTGATGACGGTGCTGACGGATCGGACGGGCTTGGGAGAAACGGGTGAAATCATCCTGGTTTCCATGCACGGTGAGGAAATCACCGCCATGAACCCCCTGCGGCACCGTCCCGATGCGGATTTTGGGGCGTTAACCCCGTTGAACCATCAGGGCGGCCAGTCCCTGGAAGCCCTCCGGAAAGCCGTCCAGGGGGAGCACGGTGTCTTGCAGGAACCGGACTACCGGGGTGTCGATACCCTGAATGCCTACCGCCACGTACCCGTTAACGGCAGTGATTGGGGCCTGGTAGTTAAAATCGACGCGCAAGAGGCCTTTGCGCCCATCCGAACACTGCAAAACTACATTATCCTGGTGGGCGGCGCCTTGCTGATTGCGGGCTTGATTGCAATATCCACCATCGTGCGATACACTACCGATTCCATCAAAATGCTGGAGGAAGGCACAAAAAAGATGGGCAGCGGTCAGCTGGATCACCGGATTCAAATCAATACCCGGGATGAGCTGGGGAAACTGGCCCTGTCCTTTAATGATATGGCGGGAAACCTCGAGAAAATCACCGCCTCCAGGGACGAGCTGGAAAAGGAAGTGGGCGAGCGGAAGAAAGCGGAACAAAAAATCGCGGAAAACACCCGGGAGCTGGAGCATCTCTACCGCCAGTTAAATGAGGAAATCGACAAGGCCCGCATGGTTCACGAAAGAATCTTGCCCGAGACCCTGCCCGAAATCCAGGGCCTCTCTTTCGCCGCGCACTACCAGCCGGCCAAAAAAGTGGGCGGTGATTTTTACAATGTGATACCCGCCGGGCGAAAACTCATTTTTTACCTTTCCGATGTGACAGGCCACGGCCTGGAAGGCGCCCTGCTGAGCGTTTTCGTCAAGGAGTGCATCGACAGTTATTTGACCTTAAAAGAAGATGAGCGTTCCCCGAAGGCCATCCTGGAACACCTGGAACGGCAGTATCGCAGGGAAAACTTTCCGGGGGACTACTTTATCTGCATTTTCCTGGCTGTGCTGGACCTGGATAGCCTGGAACTGACCTACACTGGAGCAGGCTTCCCCGGCCCCCTGCTGGTCTATCAAGACAGCAAGCAGCCCATGACCCTGCCAAGCCAGGTGCCTCCCATTTCTTCTGTAATCCCTTCAGAACTGTATGACTTCCGGGAGCACACCATTCGCCTTTACCCGGGAACCACCATCCTGATGAATACGGACGGTATTACGGAACAGCAGGTTAACGAAGAGCCGTACGACAGCCGGCTTAACACCGTTTTCCTCGCCAGCAGCCACCTCCCCCCGGAGGCTATCGTCCATCTGATCAACGAGGACTTCCGCCGGTTTAACAACGGTTCCCTGCAGGGTGACGACGATATCACTTTTCTGGTGATGCAGGTGGATCCCCGTGAGAAAAAGGCGGTTCATCTAGAGCTGCCCAGCACCCCGGAGGCTCTGGATCAGCTTTGGGAAGCGGCTAGTAACCTGATTCCTGCTGAACAGGGGAAACTGTTCATCCTCGGGCTGCATGAGCTGACGGCCAACGCCATGGAACACGGCAACAGGATGGTTCCTGAAAAAAAAGTGTGGGTTGACCTGGCCGTGACGGCGCAATACATCACCGCCGCCGTGGAAGACGAGGGTGAAGGGTTTGCCTGGGGAGAAAGAGTTAAGAAGCCGCTGGAGGTGGATGGAGGGGATGAGCGGGGCCGGGGCATTGCCTTGACCCGGCTGTTCTGCGACCGGCTCCACTACAACAGCAGGGGAAACAGGGTTATGGCTATTAAGTTCTTGGAGTAGCAATGGCGTTTTCACTTCATGGTATGTGGCGCTTTTAAACGGCTCACGGCCGATATTTTCACCTATAATCAGCCGCCGCGAAAGGTCATTCCTTCCACCGGGCCGGGCCAATCCAACATGCCACCTTTCAAGTTGTACAGGCTTTTGTATCCTTCTTCAGACAAAAATATGGCGGCTTCAGCGCTGCGCCTGCCGCTGCGGCAGATCAGCACAATGGTTTTCTCCCGATCCAGGGTTTCTTCGTGAGCGTCCTTCAGCTGGCCCAGGGGAAGCAGAATGGATCCCGGAATGTGGCCCTGGTTGTACTCGTGGGGTTCCCGGACATCAACCAGCAGCAGGTCATCTTCTTCTTCTTCCATCAAGGATTGAAGTTCGGCAGCAGTAATATCCCGGTACCCGGGTCCGACGGCCGCCGGGCTTTCGCCGATGGAATCCTGCTGACATCCCGCAACAAAAAAAAGAAGGGTTGCCAGCAGTAATATCGAAATAATACTCATGTTCTCGGAAATGTTGTTCATGCCTCTAACCGTCCTCTCCTTTTGATTGCATATAACTATTTTACAACAAAGATAACGCAAAAACCAGGGCTAAATTAAAAAAATTATTATTTGCAAACTTTTAGCATGAAAGTGGGGTTTCCGCTTCCGGGGTATCCGCTTCCGGGGTCAAAGGCAGAAAAATAGTTGTCCGGCTTTTACTTCACTGAAAGGGGCTTTTCCATGTATTTTCCTTCCAAACGCGATGCCTGGCTCGGCATTTTGCTCTGGGGTGTGGTGGCCAACGGGCTCTACTTCTCGTTCAGAGACCCGGAAAGAACGGGGTTATATGTGGCCATTCCCCTGCTGATCATTGTCAGCTGGGTCTGGTTTTCTACCGGTTACACCCTGACCGATGACATGCTGTTTGTGCGCTGCGGCCCGTTCAGGAAAAAAGTCGCCCTGAAAAACATCACCTACATCAGGGAATCGAGAAAGTTCCTGGCCTCTGCGGCTTTATCCATGGAGCGTCTGGAGCTCCACACGGCAGACCGCTACCCGTATATTATCTCCCCCCGGGACAAAGAGACGTTTATACAGCAGCTGCTCAGCAGGCAACCGGACATTGTCCTGGAAAAAAAGAAAAAAAGCAAGGCCAAAGCCAAAGCCAAGAACAAGAATAAAAGACCGGTGCAAAAAAAGCGACGATAAAACTGGATCGACTACTCAGGGCGATTTGTAAGCGAAGCTTAGGGGATAGTTCTGGCACTTCCTGAACTGCGCTTCCAGTACCCTTGACAACATACCCCTGGGGTGTATAATGTATCTATACCCCTTAGGGGTATGTTGAATTTGAATTCCAAGGAGTGTTATCTATCATGGAGAAGAATACGGCGGAGAAGACACATATCAAGATTGCAGGCATGACCTGTTCCAGCTGTGCCCAGCGGGTTGAGAAAGCGCTGCAGAAAGTCGACGGCGTGCAAAAGGCTTCGGTCAACTTCCCCATGGAAAAAGCATACGTGGAATACGACCCGGAGCGGATTTCCCAGGAACAGCTGCTGGAAGAAATCGAAAAAACCGGCTTCAACGGGCAAGTAGCCGATGAAAAAAGCCGGGTGGACACCCTGACCCTGAAGATCAAGGGCATGACGTGCGCCGCCTGTTCCAACCGGGTGGAAAAAACCCTGGGTGCCCTGGAGGGTGTGGAGAGCGCCGCAGTGAACCTGCCGGCCGAGAAAGCAACGGTCAAGTTCCGGGCAGGAAGCGTCACCCGGGAAGACCTGGTTGGCGCCGTGGAAAAAGCGGGCTATCAGGTGGTTTCCGAGGACATGGAACGCCCTGAGGAAAGGGGCAAAGAAACAACGGAGGAAGAAGCCGACGAGCAAAAAATGCGGTGGGCCGAGAATAAAATGAAACTGGCCGCGACTTTTGCCGGGGCGATTATGATATTAATGATGATAAACATGTTTCTGGTGCCCATTCCCGGTTACTTCGCCATCACGGCCGTGCTGGCTTTCCCGCCCATATTCATTGCCGGTTGGGAAACCCACCGGGGAACCTGGAGAGCCCTGCGCCACGGGAGCGCCAACATGGATACCCTGGTCACCCTGGGATCCCTGGTCCCCTACCTGTTGAGCTTTTTGCGTTTCTGGTTTGCCATCACCACCTTTGTGGAGATGGCGGCCTCCATCATGGCCCTTCACCTGGTGGGGCGCTTCCTGGAAGCCCGGGCCAAGGGCAGGGCCTCCCAGGCCATTAAAAAGCTGCTGGCCATGGGGGCGAAACAGGCCCGAATTATCGTTGACGGCCAGGAGAAAGAAATTCCGGTGGAAGCGCTGCAGCCCGGGCAGATCATGGTGGTGCGGCCCGGGGAAAAAATCCCCACCGACGGCGTGGTGATCGGTGGCGAAAGCAGCGTGGATGAATCCATGGCAACGGGAGAATCCATCCCGATTAAGAAATTTGCTGGGGATGAGGTCATCGGGGCCACGGTCAACGGCCAGGGCATTTTAAGGGTAAAAGCCAGTCGTGTGGGGAAAGACACCTTTCTCTCCCAGGTTATCAAAATGGTGGAGGAGTGCCAGGGTTCCAAGGTACCCATCCAGGAATTCGCCGACCGGGTAACGGGATACTTCGTGCCCTTTGTGCTGCTGGTGGCTCTGGGGGCTTTCGCCTCCTGGATGCTCTTCCCCGAATTCCATCTGAGCATTGTCCGGTTCTTCAACTTCCCCTGGACCAACCCGGCCGCCCCGGTACTGACCCTGGCTATCCTGTCGACTACGGCGGTGCTGGTAATCTCCTGCCCCTGCGCCCTGGGACTGGCCACCCCGACCGCCCTGATGGTGGGCAGCGGGTTGGGCGCGGAAAAAGGCATCCTGATCCGCAGCGGTGAAGCCATTCAAACCATGAAGGATATCAAGATCATCGCCTTCGACAAGACGGGAACCATTACCCGGGGCAAACCGGAAGTCACCAACCTGGTCCCTTTAGGGGACTTTCAGGAAGAGGAGCTGCTTTTCTATGCCTCCAGCATTGAAGCGGCCTCGGAGCACCCCCTGGCATCGGCCCTGGTGGAAAAGGCCCGGGAACGGAACCTGTCCCCCGGTGACGTGGACCGGTTTGAAGCCATTGCCGGCAAAGGCGTTAAGGGGCAGGTGAAAGGAAAGCAAGTCCTGGTGGGGAGCCGCAAGCTAATGGCGTTAAACGACGTGAGCTACCAGGAGCAGGACATCGATAAAACCCTGGAGGAACTGGAAACAGAAGGCAAGACCGCCGTGCTGGTAGCCGTGGAGGGCCAGCTGGCAGGGATTGTGGCCGTAGCGGATACGTTGAAGGAAAGCTCTGCCCGGGCCATCGCTGAAATCGAAAAAATGGGCATCCGGACAGCCATGATCACCGGGGACAACCGGCGAACGGCAGAAGCCATCGCCCGCCAGGTGGGCATCAGCCGGGTGCTGGCTGAAGTGCTGCCCGAGGGCAAAGTGGAAGAAGTGCGCAAGCTGCAGGAGGAGTACGACATGGTGGCCATGGTCGGCGACGGCATCAACGATGCCCCGGCACTGAAACAGGCCAACGTGGGTATCGCCATCGGGACGGGGACCGATGTGGCCATCGAAGCGGCCGACATCACTTTGATTCGGGGAGATTTGCTTGCGGTTGTTTCCGCTGTGAAGCTGTCCCACGCCACCTTCCGCAAGATCCGCCAGAACTATTTCTGGGCCTGGTTCTACAACTCGGTGGCCATACCGGTGGCCTTTTTCGGGCTCCTGCACCCCATTATCGGGGCGGCGGCCATGGCGCTCAGCTCACTAAACGTGGTCCTGAACTCCCTGCGGCTGAAAAAAGTCAACCTGGACCCGGCTAACCCGACTGCCGCATCAGGTTCCTCCGGTTTCGCCAAATAGCTTCACCGACCCAAGGAAGCACGGGGACGGTTCTCTTGCTTCCTTGGATACATGAAGCACGGGGACGGTTCTCTTGCTTCCTTGGGCGGAAGCACGGGGACCGGAAGCACGGGGACGGTTCTGGTGCTTCCGTAGCGAAGCGGAGGACCGACATACCTTGAAAAATGGAAAGCGACAGAACCGTCCCCTGCTTACCGCGATGTTTGCGCAATAAGTTAGTGGGCTGAGCAGTAAAATATTATAAAAATAACGTGTCAACA
>SKMY01000105.1 GCA_007120815.1 Syntrophomonadaceae bacterium
CCCAGGCTGCATTAGAAACCCTGGCAATTATTGCTACCAGGCAACCCATTACCCGGGTTGAAATTGAAAATATTCGCGGCGTAAAAGCAGACGGGGTGATTGATAACCTTCTTAAAAGGAATTTGATTCAGGTTGCCGGACGTAAAGAAAGCTTAGGCCGTCCTTTTCTTTACCGTACAACCGGTGAGTTTTTGCATTATTTTGGAATAAATGACCTGACAGAAATCAATTCGTTTATCGTTGAAGAAACGAAACATCTTTTTTAAGAGAAAAGGAAAAGATAATAAGAAAGTGTAGTATGGAGGAGGCTTTAGTCATGACAGACAGCCTGCCAGCACCTTTCTTTATTTTTCTTTTTGGTTTTATTCTTTTCTCTTTTTATGTACCATTTGTGCTAAGAATAGAAGCGGATAATTTAAGAGATAATAAAATTATCCAGTTAAAATTAAATATTATGATTTTCTACCGTTTAAACCTGGCAAGCTGGCATAAAAAAATAAACTGGTGGGATGTTCTCCAAAAGAAAATTAATCTTACAACTTTTCAACCCGACCCCGAAACGGAATATAAAAATGAATTACTGGAGAAGATAGGAAAGGATATACTTGTCAATTGTCTAAAAAACGCCATTAATCATATTACGATTTATTTCTTTAAGTTACATTTGAAAGTTGGCACAGGTGATGCGGCCTGGACAGCAATCTTAACGGGCTTAATACACGCCGCAAGCCATTTCATTGCTCTTAAAGTGAAAGGATTACAGGAGAACGCTGTATATATCGAAATACAACCATCTTTTTTAAAAAAAGAACTCAGCGTGCATCTTCAATTTAAATGCTCTTTCAATGCAATAAGATTGCTTCTTATCTTATTTGAATGCACTAAAACCTTTATATCCTTAACTATTCAATTTTACAGGAGGAGAAATAAATGTCAGATAGACCCATACAGGGTTTGATGGTAACCGCAATGGAAAATTTAAAAGAAATGGTTGATGTGAATAAAATTGTGGGTGACCCGGTAGAAACACCGGATGGGCATGTTATTATTCCTGTATCAAAAATCTCTTATGGATTCGTAGCCGGAGGTGCAGAATATGAAACATCAAATGTTCAGGATACGGGTCCAAACCGAAAAGAACAGTTTCCGTTCGGTGGTGGAAGCGGGGGAGGAATCTCCATTAACCCCATGGCCTTCCTGGTCGTAGGCCCTGGAGAAATCAGGCTCCTTCCCGTGGATAAAAGCGCAATTTACGATAGGATGTTAGACCTTGCTCCCCAGGCATTCCAATACCTGAAAGGTATGTTTGAAAAAGACCCGCCTTCAAAGTAGCGTCATGAACCATTAAGCAAAATACTTTAAAATGGTGAGAAATTCAAAAAAGGCCTCCAGGCCTTTTTTTCATTAATCATAAATGTAGTTTCCAGGAATAAAATTTAAAATGAGAAATAACTCCTAGTTTGCTATTATGCATGAGCATGGAGGAATAATGCGAAACAAAATTACATTTCTTATCGCTTTTTCGTTATTGGTTCATGTTTTGTGCGTGTGCTTTTGCACCATCACTTTATATGCCCATCCTGATGTTCAAATAAGTTCATCTCTGCCTGTTTCTGCCCGGTCGGCTATCCTGGTAGATTGGAATAGCGGCCGAATACTCTATGAAAAAAACGCCCACGAACAACTGCCCAATGCCAGCACGACAAAAATCATGACGGCGGTTGTTGCGCTGGAAAATGGAGACTTAAATGATATTGTCGTAACAAGCGAGAATGCAGCGCACACCGGCGGTTCTTCAATTTGGCTGGATACGGGTGAAGTTAAAACATTGGAGGAGCTCCTTTATGGACTGATGCTTCGTTCGGGCAATGATGCAGCCGTTGCTATTGCTGAGCATATTTCGGGCAGTGTGACGCATTTTAGTAATTTGATGTCTCAAAGAGCCCATGAACTCGGCTCTACAAGCAGTTCTTTTAAAAATCCACATGGCCTGCACCATCCTGACCATTATACGACAGCTTATGACCTGTCGATTATTGCATCTCACGCTATGGGCATGCCCCTGTTTAAAAAAATCGTTATGACTCCAGATATTAAAATCACGTGGCCCGGTCATCCGTGGGATCGCAGACTGTTTAATCAGAACAAGTTACTGGATCTTTACCCGGGCGGAGAAGGGATTAAAACCGGTTGGACGACGCCCGCCGGGCGGTGTTTTGTCGGATCAGCCAGTCGAGACGGCCGTAGGTTGATCAGCGTGGTTCTAAATGCGCCAAACATGTGGGAAGACACTGAAAACCTGCTGAATTACGGCTTTGATAATTTCTCAAATTATCGGCTTATAAAAAATGGTCAATATTTAAAAGCCGTTCCTGTTATTGATGGAAACCAAGGAAAAATAAAAGTGCTGGCAGGGGGAGATTTTGTTTTTCCACTAAAAGATAAAGAAGGAATAAATAACGTTTCTTACCGTTTTACGATGCAGACCCCTATAAAAGCACCTGTTGTATCAGGAGAAAGGGTTGGAGAACTGGAGATATATTATGAAAACCAACTGATTGGGGTTATTGATTTGATTTCCGGGGATGATATCGAGCGGAGAGGGCTGTGGGAAAGAATTAAAGGTTTTTTTACAAGGAGCGGAAGGCATGGTTAATATACTGTGGGGTGGAATGATAGTCATTTCTATTATCGTTGCCGCATTAAGTGGAAACGTACAGGGAATTACCCAGAGCATCTTTAATTCAGCAGAAAAAGCAGTCGGTGTTGCTATAAGTTTGATTAGTATTATGGCATTCTGGCTGGGAATCATGAAAATAATAGAAAAATCAGGATTTATCCACCTGGTTATTTTTTTCTTAAAACCTATAGCTCACTGGCTGTTTCCCGGAGTCCCCCGAGGCCACAAAGCAATGAACACCATGCTCATGAACATGAGTGCCAATTTATTGGGAATGGGTAATGCTGCAACCCCTTTCGGAATAAAGGCCATGGAAGAACTTCAAGAATTGAATAAAAATCCCGATACGGCAACCAACGATATGTGCACTTTTTTGGCAATAAACACAGCCAGTTTAACGTTAATACCCACGACGGTTATCGCAATCCGTACAGTAAC
>SKMY01000057.1 GCA_007120815.1 Syntrophomonadaceae bacterium
AGAAGCAGTCCAAACGGCTGAAAAATTGAAAGCCCGGCTGGAACGCGGGCTGGTTTCTGGTGAAGAACTGTTGGGGCCTTCTCCAGCCCCGATCAAGCGGGTAAAAGGGTATTTTCGGTATCTTCTGGTTTACAAGGGAGAAGATTTACAGCAGAAAAATTCCTCTATACGTGAAACAATATGGAATTTCAGGCAAGAACTTGCAGAGGGCATTCGGGTGACAGTGGATTTTAATCCGATAATGATGTTATAATAGTAATGATAGGGGTGTGGTGGAATGGCAATACGGCAGATTAGGAAAGATGGAGATCCTGAGTTACGAAAAAAAGCTGCAGAGGTTATCCGCTTTACCCAACCTCTCCATCGTTTAATAGAAGATATGATTGACACGATGAAAGAAGCACAGGGCGTCGGGCTTGCCGCCCCCCAGGTAGGAATTTCTAAACGGGTTATTGTCATCCAGGATAATGATACCGTATTTGAAATTGTTAACCCTGAAATTATCGCGAATCAGGGAGAAGTCATTGACATTGAGGGGTGTCTGAGCTGTCCTGGGGCCTATGGAGAGGTTTCCCGATTTGCGGAAGTTGAGGTAAAAGGGAAAGACAGACATGGAAAAGATATACAGGTAACAGGTCAGGCGTTACTGGCACGGGTTTTACAGCATGAAATTGACCACCTGGATGGGGTCCTGTTTATAGATAAAGCAATCAGGTTGCTTGACCCGGAAGAACTGAAAAAAATAAGCGAATAGGTGATGACGTGCCCGATTTAAACCTTTTATTTTTGGGAACGGCCCCTTTTGCCTTGCCCTCGCTGCAACGGCTATATGAAAGCGAATTCTGTCCTTCCGCAGTTATCACGCGTCCCGATCGGCCGTCTGGAAGGGGGAAAAAGATTTTGTCACCACCGGTGAAAAGCACGGCACAAACCCTTGGACTTCGTGTGCTGCAGCCCTCTGGGAAGAAAGGGTTATTTGAGATTTTAGAACAGTTTCAGCCCCGATTGCTGGTAAATGTGGCCTACGGCATGATTTTACCCCCCTATATATTGGATTATCCCAAAATGGGGTGTATAAATGTCCACCCTTCCCTGCTTCCTGCTTACCGGGGTGCGACACCCATTCGAAGGGCGATTATGGCTGGCGACGAGCTAACCGGGGTATCCGTCATGTATATGGCTGAAGAAATGGATGCGGGGGATATCATTATTCAGGAAGAGGTCCATATACACCAGGGGGAAACGTACGGGCATCTCCACGACAGGTTGTCTCAAATTGGGGCCCATCTGCTTTTGGATGCTCTAAAGATGGTTGCTGGCGGGAGCGCGCCGAAAACTCCTCAAAATAAAGAAAAAGCAACCTATGCGCCACCCCTTTCTCCCGCGGATGAGCTCATAAATTGGACACGTCCGGCTTTTGAAATCTACAATCAGGTTCGCGGGCTGGCGCCCTCCCCGGGGGCATATACCTGGTTTAACGAGAAGCGATTAAAGGTTAGCCGGGTTACTCCAGTGGAAAACTACAATATGCCGTCGCACCCAACAGGGGATTTTTCCCCCGGCACCGTGTGCATGGTAGAAAAAGACCGTTTTTGGGTTGCCGCAGGAAAAGGTTTTATTCAAGTGCTTGAACTGCAGCCTGAAGGGAAAAAGCGAATTCAGGCAGAGGATTTTTTGAGGGGATACAGTTTGCAGGTTGGTGAGACCCTTGGCTGAAAACATGACGAGAGATCAACAGGAGAAAAAACGAGTTTTTATGGGCCTGGTCCTGGTTTCGATTTTATTTTTAATGGGCGCAGCGACGTACCTTCTTGCTTTCACCAGTGACCCCCAGTCCTTTTTCTTTCGCGGTTTTATGATGGGGTTAACTGGCCTATTGTTTTTAATCTTTTTTATCTTTTTCTTTGGTTTGTTGGCTATGACGTTAATCCTGCTGGGAAAACGTCCTTTTCCAGGCATGCAGTGGTTTATTGATAAAACCCTGCTTATCCTGTTTCCAGTGGTGATGTATTTGGGCCGGCTCTTTCATATTACCCAGGATAAAATTCAACTTTCTTTTATCGAGGTGAACAACCAGCTGGTTCGTGCCCGTCGGTCAACCATTCGTTCCCGGCAGTGTTTGATCTTGCTGCCTCACTGTTTGCAAGACGATTCCTGCCCGCACAAGATAACCCTGAGCGTAGATAACTGCCAGAAGTGCGGCCGTTGCCAGATCGGGGAAATAATCGATCTCGCAGCAGAAAAAAAGGTGGGAGTCGAGGTTGTAGCCGGTGGAACCATGGCCAGGCGGGCTATTGAGCAATACGGACCTCGAGCTGTTGTTGCTGTTGCTTGTGAGCGCGATCTTTCCAGCGGTGTTTTGGACAGCTTTCCCTTGCCTGTTATCGGTGTAATTAACCAGCGTCCGGAAGGGCCCTGCTTGAATACGAAAGTCGATATCAGGGCATTGAATGAAGCGCTAAACTTTCACCTTATGAACATGGAACGGGTTAATCAGTCTTAAAAGCGTCGGCTCTAATCAAGGCATAATACTTTTTTTCTACGCTCATATAATTTATGGAAGGGGCTGATTTGTAATGTGGTTTTTAGATAGCGGGTTTATCATCTTTGTAATTCCTGCGATGATTTTTGCTTTTTATGCCCAGGGCAAGGTTAAAAGCGCCTATGGTCGTTATTCTCGCGTTCGCTCACGTTCAGGTTATTCGGGAGCCGAAATCGCACGAAGGCTGCTGGATGAAGCCCGGTTAAACGAGGTGAAAATAACACAGGCCCAGGGACACTTGACGGACCATTACGACCCCAGGGAAAAAGTTGTTCGGCTGTCTCCTGAGGTTTACCAGGGAAGCACGCTGGCGTCAATTGGGATAGCGGCTCACGAGGTGGGGCATGCCATACAGCACGGTACGGATTATGCGCCCCTCGGTATCCGCAATGCTATCGTCCCCATGGCTGGTTTTGGATCCCAGGCCGCCTTTCCGCTGTTTCTTGTCGGTTTTATTTTCCAACAGGGATTTCTTATGGATATCGGGATCGCCGTCTTTTTGTTTGCCGTATTTTTTCAGGCCATCACGCTACCGGTCGAGATAAATGCCAGCAAGAGAG